>JANXMS010000451.1 GCA_025354525.1 Acidobacteriota bacterium | reverse complement strand
CGCCGCCTCCAGTCGCAACCGGCGCAATCAGCGTGGGGTCAAAAGGAAAATGAGTAACTTCCCGGTACGCCGGGGCTACAAACGGTCGCCTCTGATCGACTTTCTCGCCGCTATTCGGATCGTTAACTGACGAGTATTGGGCCTAAACCCAGTCGTTCTAGCAAAATATAGCAAGGGTTGGCAAATTATACCAACCCCGCTAAGTTGCTGATTCTCTATGGACTTACGACTACGAACCAAAAGGCCGGAGGTTCGAATCCTTCCGGGCGCACCAATTCAATAAACTTTGGGTTACTGAATTGCCCCGGCGACGGGGAACAATGGCGCTACCAAGTAGCAGATTCCGGCGGCGACAAAGGCCATCGCGAAGGCTTGGGTAATGAGACGGGTGAAGAGCTGGGGTTTGTTGGTTCCTGCGCTCCGAGCGTCGATAGGGGCGAAACATCGACCATCGCGGAGCCGATTGAACGGCGATGCCGGGCACCATCGGCAGGAAGGCGAGCACGGGGTAGACGATCGAGGGTGGAGCCTGGCTAGGTACCGACGGCGGTACTTTTCAGTAAATTTTGGGTTACTGAATTGCCCCGGCGACGGCGAACCAAGGCGCTACCAAGTAGCAGATTCCGGCGGCGACAAAGGCCATCGCGAAGCCCCAAATCATCAGACGGGTGAAGAGCTGGGGTTTGTTGGTTCCCGCGGGGGCGGCGGCGATGCAGAGCGCTCCGAGCGTAGAGAGGGGCGAGACATCGACCATCGCGGAGCCGATGATGATGGAGACGGCTAAGGCGAAGGGATCGGTGCCGGGGAGACGGGCGGCGATGCCGGGCACCATCGGCAGGAAAGCGGGGAGCACGACGGATGACGTGCTGGAGTAGGCCGAGATGATACCGGTGAGGAAGGCCAGAACGGGGTGGACCGTCTGGGGAGTCGCGTAGGTGCCGACAGCGGCTTGAAACCACTGGAGCCCGCCGGCTTGTTCGATCAGGCCGACGGCGGTGCTGATGGTGACGACCATCGCGATGACCTTCCACGGCATCTTAGCTACGGCGACGCGCCACGGAGCGAACCCGGCGAGAAGTAGGCCCATGCCGAGACCGAGGGCTGTCCAACCGAGGGGCCAGCGAAGGACGATGACGGCGGCCATCCAGAGGAACAGCGCCGCTAGGGAGACGGCCTGCCGACGGGTGAAAGGCAGTATGTTTTGGTGGGCACTTCCGGCCGAGCGCCAGGAGAGACCGAGTCCACCGAAGAGGAGATAGGCACCGAGGGCGACGGCGAGATGGGCGGCGGCGTGGAAGAACCAAACGCGCAGGTCGTGGCCTCCGAGCCCGGTGCGGGTCATGAGTCCATTGACGATGACGCCGATTGAGGAGAACGGTGAGAGGTTGCCGGCGTTGGCGCCGTTGCCGATCATGAGCGCGATGAGGAAGGGTGAGACGCCGACGGGAACGCCGGTGCGCATGGCCATGGGGGCGAGCAACGCCACGCTGAGAATCGCGCCAGGGCCCACCATGGCGAGGAGAGCGGCCAGTACGAAGAAGACAAGCGGCAGGACGGCGACGCGACCGCGAGAGAGGGCTAGGACGCGCAGGGCGGCGGCTTCCATGGCGCCGTTGGATTGTAGGCAGGCGAACAGCAAGCTGACGCCGACGAGGGTCAGGAGCAGTTGGCCGACGGCTATCACGCCGTGGGTTCCCACTTGGGGAGGAGATGTTTTTGCACCTTGCCGAGAGCGGTGCGGGGGAGCTTTTCGACGGGGACGAATGCGCGGGGGATTTTAAAAGACGCGAGGTTGGCGCGGCAGGCTTCGGCGAGCGCGGCGGTGTCGAACGCGCCGACGAGGTAGGCGACGGGGACTTCTCCGCGGCGCGGATCGGGGACGCCGGTGACGGCTACCTCTTCGACGCCGGACTGTTCGGCCAGGAACTCTTCGATTTCGCGGGGGTAGATATTAAAGCCGCCGGAGATGATCAAATCGCTGCGGCGGCCCTGGAGGGTGTAGTAGCCATCGGCGGAGCGGACGGCGATATCGCCGGTTTGGAACCAGCTACCAGCCGAGAACAGATGCGGTTTGCGCCAGTACCCGGCGAAGAGATTGGGGCCGCGGAGAAAGAGTTCGCCGATCTCGCCGTCGGCCGCGATTTCGCCAGCGGGGTTCCGGTTCTCGACAACTACGCCGGGAAACGGCAGGCCGACGGAGCCGGGGCGGCGTTCGCCGTAGAGGGGGTTCGAGAGGTTCATGAGCGTTTCGCTCAGGCCGTAGCGTTCGAGGATGATGTGGCCGTAGAGGGCGTGAAAATCTTGGAGAACTTGAGCGGGAAGCGGAGCCGAGCCGGAGACGAACAGGCGCATGCGTTCGCCGATGGGGCGGGCGACGGCGGCGGGCCACTCGAGCATGCGGACGTACATGGTGGGGACGCCAAAGAAGACCGTTGGGGAAAACGCCTGCATCCAGGCGGCGGCTTGGTCATGAGCGAAGCGTTCGGTGAGGCGGAGGAGGCAACCGCTGACGAGCCAGGCGTGGATGCCGTTGCCGAGGCCGTGGACGTGGAACAGAGGCAGGGTGAGCAGAAGACGATCAGCGGCGTTGATCTGCCAGCAGGTAACGACGTTGAGGGCGTTGGCCAGGAAGTTGTTATGAGTTAGGACGGCACCCTTTGATGCACCCGTGGTGCCAGAAGTATAGACAATAGCGGCGGGGGTTTCGCCGTCGGTGACCGCGACGCGGCGGGTGGCGGGATAGTGATTGACGGTCCGGCGAATGTCTTCGAGGAGGAGGACAGGCGCATCGGCGGGAATGTGTGGGAGGAGATCGCTCGAGGTGATGAGGACGGTGGGCTCGGCGTCGGAGAGGATGTGGCGGATTTCGCGATCACGATAGAGGACGTTGATGGGGACGAAGATGATGCCGAGACGGGTGGCGGCGAGGTAGATATCGATGAACTCGATGCAGTTGGGGAGGAAGACGCAGAGGCGGTCGCCGAAGGAGAGACCTCGGTCGGCGAGAAGACGAGCCATGCGGGAGGCACGGTCATCGATCTCGCCGAAGGTGTAGAGCCGGTCCCATTCGAGCGCTGGTTCGAGGCGGCGGCCAACGAAAGAGAGGTCGAACAGGTCGGGCAGCGTCACGTTAAGCTACGAAATCACCCGCAAGGGATCTGCCGAGAGCTGGGGTTTCGGGCGACGACCGGGGATCTGCAACTCCGGCATCGGTTTGGCCTTGAAGAGCATCCGCAGGGGGATCATCAGCCAGCGGGCCCAGTTGTTGGCCTTGGTGCGGCGGGCGCTATCGGCGGAGATGCCAGTGGAGGCGTACATTTGCCGATAGAGCTTTGAGATGAGAATGAAGACCAGCCGGGCGCGGAGGTTCGGAGTACAGGCGGCGCGCTGCCAAATGGCTTTGAAGCTATAGAATTCGTCCCAGACGCCCTGGGTGCGTTCCCGGAGTTCATCCGAACTCATGGTGGGATGGGGCATGAACATCTTCGGTCGTTTGTGGGGCGGGATGAGCCAGTACCGGGTGATGGGGATGCCTTCGACCATGGGCGGGTTGGGGCCCTGCGCCTTCTCCCACTTTTCGAAATCGACGGTACCCGGGAAGGGCGTCAACATGACGAATTGGGCGAAGGTGATTTGGCTGCGTCGGGCGAGGGCTTGGGTTGCTTCGAAGGTGAGTTCCCGATCCGAGGCGAGACCGAAGATGAACGAGCCGAGGACGTGGACTCCGTTCTCACGGAAGGCTTTAAGGCGTTCGACGAGTTCTTCGCCAGCGTAGTTGAAGTCCTTGTAGACTTCCTTGAGGCCTTCCGGCGTGACGGCTTCGACACCGACGAGAGCACCGCGGATGCGGGCCTTCTTCATGGCAGCGAGGAAGGGGAGATCCTCGGCGGCCTCCATGGTGATTTGGGTGAAGAAGTTCATGTCGCTGGGGAGTTCAGCGAGGCGGGCCATGAGTTCGAAGCGTTCTTCGCGGATGGCGTGGTAATTGGCGACTTTCTCGGCGTTGCCTTGGCGTTCAGCGAGCTTGATGTCGGTGAAGCTGACGGGGTAGAAGTTGTCGTCGGCGAGGGCGATGAAGCGGAAGCCGAGGCGGCGGAGTTGGACAATTTCGTCAAGAATGACGTCGGAGGTCCGCTGACGGGGTTTTTGGCCGTCGGTGCGCCAAACGGAGCAGAAGGAACAGTGTTTGGGGCAACCGCGCACGGTCTGCACGGAGGCCCACATGTACGCATCTTTGGGGAGCAGGTCCCAACGGGCGTGCATAAAGTGTTCGGCGGAAACTTTGCCGCCGTCGTAGATGCGTTCGGGCGAGCCCTTGACACAGTCGCGGATGGCCTTGGCCCAGATTTGGTCTCCATCGCCTTTGACGGCGACGTGTGCGGAGCCGCGTTCCAAGATTTCTTCGGGGTAGAGGGTGGAGTGGATGCCGCCGAAAACGACCCACGCGCCGCGTTCGCGAGCGAGGCGACCGACTTCGTAGCCACGGAGGGCATTACCGGTATGGACACCGATGCCGACCACGTCGCCGGGTTCAATTTTCGAGGGATCCAGGTGTTCGAGGGTTTCGTCCCAAATGATGGGGTCTCCGAACTCTTCGGGCGTCGCGGCAGCTAGAACGTACAGCCAACGGGGGGTGATGACGGCGGTGCCGAAGGCCATATCACTCGGATTTACCAAATGGACGCGCATAAGGGGTAAAAAGGTAGTCTACCATCATAAGACGTGTTGCGTATGGTGCCGATTCTCTATTTTCCCTTCCCAATCCCGCAGTACTCGCTGAAGATGGGGCTGGCACCGCTGGGAGTAGGGGAGTCTGTGATCGAGCGGGATGGCGGGACGGACAGGGAATTGGCGCTGAAGGCGGAGCTATTGCGGGAGATGCCGGGGTACTACGACCAGGGGTTACCGGGTTCGGAGCAGGCGCAACGAGAGGTGGGGCAAGTGCTGGGGCTGACGGGGGAAACGCTGGCGGAGATGGGGCGGACGGTGGCGGAGGACCTGCTGATACTGCGGGCTGGCGGGGGCCAGGAGTTGATCGCGGGCCACCTTTACTTCGCGAATGGGTGGTGTCTGGACGACAAGTTAGGGAAGCCGTTGCTCGCCATTCATGCTCCGGTGCCGGGATATGCGGAGAAGTTGGGGAAGCCGACGCGGAGTCTGCTCGAGCGGCTGAAACCGGGGCGTCCGGTGGGTCGGCTGAACTGGAGCGTGAAGCCGACGAACCGGTTGGATTTGAGTTCGCGGTGGAACGGGTGGTTGCGGGAGCGGTGCGCGGAGGTGACGGCGGAGAATGCGGGGGAGCGGTGCTATCTGCGGGTGGAGCGGCAGACGTTGACGGTGCTGCCGGAATCGGGTTGCGTGCTGTTTGGGATCCACACGTATCAGCAGGCGTTGGGGACGCTTAGTTTCGGGCAACGGGAACTGGTGAAGGGGGTGTTGGAGACGGCTCCGGCGGAGATGTTGGACTACAAGGGGATTTCGAGCTTTGTGGGTTCGGCGCTACGGTGGTTGCGGGTGAGTTCCCAGAGGATTTCGAGCGGTGGGCATTGGGCCGACGGCTCTGATTTGCTCGGACGGCTTGGTGACGACACCCGCGACTAAGTAGTCGGCATAGCGTCGGCGCTTCGAGCTTTGGACAACCTGCTGGCGGCAACAGCGATGGAGTTGGGGGCGGGCGATGCCGATGCCGGTGAACTCGTTGGTGGGTTGGGTGTAGGCGAGATAGAAGGGGGAGGCGAGTGCGGCACAGATGATGACGACGTACCAGGGTGCGCCGCGAATGGAGAAGCGGAGGGGCGGGGTCATGACGGAGTTAGCGGTTGAGTTCCCAGAACACGCCCAGGAGCAGGGCGGCGAGGAAGACGGCGGTCCAACGATAGACGACGACTCGCCGTGCCAGGTGGCACCTAGAAGCGGTGTGGCTGGGCCGACTTCGAGCGCTGGGGGGGGCGCGACGCCGGCGACTTGGAGAACGAGGACTGTGTGGGTGTAGAAGAGGCGGATGTCTGGGCGTCGTAAGGTGGTGGCGTTGCCGCCGGGGAAAGGGCCGAGGGTGACGCGGACCTAGCGGTAATTGAAGAGGAGCCGGAGCAGGAGATAGAGCATTGGAAGGACGACGGGGAAGATGGCGGCGAACCAGGGCGGAACCCAGCGCGTCTAGTAGTGAAGTTCGAGCCTCATTCGACCAGAATGACTTCGAGGATGCGGGGGCCGTGGACTCCTTTAACACGGATCATCTCAATGTCGGAGGTGGCTGAAGGGCCGGAGATGGTGGTGAGCGGAGCGGGCAGCAGGGCGGCCATGCGGCGCATGCCTTCGGGGACCGTGGCGACGAGTTGGGAGAGGCGGACGACGCAGAGGTGATAGTCCGGGACGAGGGTGAGCGCGCGGCGGCCCTGGGCGGGCGAATGGGCGATGACGATGGTACCGGTGAGGGCGATGGCGACGTCACAGGCGGTGAGGACGCCTTCGCTCGCATCGAGATCGGCGTAGGAGAGGCCTTCGTCGCGTTGGAAGTTGAAGCCGGCGGGGAGCCAATCGGTCGGGAGGCCCGAGGGGATTAAAAGGCCGGTCTTTTGCCGGGTTTCGAGGATGCCGGCAATGGTGACGGGGATTGCGTCGACCGTGCAGTGGTGGACGGTGGCGTTGTAGTCGTAGAGGCGGTCGGCGAACTGCTCGACGACTTCGGCGGGCGAGAGGTCAACGGAGGCAGAGTAGAGCCGGGGGATGGATTGATCGGCGGGGCCGCCTTGGGCGGCACGGATATTGGCGAGGACCACTTCTTTAGGGCTCATGGCTTGGACCTTCACTTCGCTCATGGTTTGGACCTTCACTTCGCTCATCGCTTGGACCACCATTCGCGGAAGGATTGAGAGGGGATGGCGTCGAGGTCGCGGAACTCGGTCCAGCCGGCGAGGAGGCCGGGGAGGTTGTCGAGTTTGCCATCGTCGTTGAAGGGCCATTGGCCGAGGCGGGCGAAGGCGTGGGCGAGGCTGAGACGGCTGGCCTTCGACATGGCGAAGGCCGCGCCTTTCATGGCGAGGCGTTCGGCGAGGGGGGCGTGACCGCTGTCGACGACCTTGGTGCGGAGGTGGATGAGGATCTCCGGGATGTTGATTTTGACGGGGCAGACCTCATAACAGGCACCGCAAAGAGTGGAGGCGTAGGGGAGGGTCTGGGAGTGCTCCATGGACTGGAGTTGCGGCGTGAGGATGGCGCCGATGGGGCCGGCGTAGACGGAGCCGTAAGCGTGGCCGCCGGTTTGGCGATAGACGGGGCAGGCGTTGAGGCAGGCTCCGCAGCGGATGCAATCGAGCGTTTCGCGGGACTCGGGGTCGGCGAGGACCTTGGTGCGGCCGTTGTCGAGGAGGACGATGTGGAAGGCTTGCGGGCCATCGCCGGGGGTAACGCCGGTCCAGATGGAGTTATAAGGATTCATGCGCTCGCCGGTGGCGGAGCGGGGGAGGAGTTGGAGGTAGACTTCCAGATCCTCGAAGCGGGGGATAACCTTTTCGACGCCGACGATGCTGATGAGGACTTCGGGGAGGGTGAGGCACATCCGACCGTTGCCTTCGGATTCGACGACGACGACGGAGCCGGTTTCGGCGATGAGGTAGTTGGCTCCGCTGATGCCGACCTTGACGCGGAGGAAACGTTCGCGGAGGTATTTGCGGGCGGCGGCGGTGAGATCTTCAGGGAGGTAGCCGAGGGAGTCGAGGCCCATCTTACCCATGAAGATTTCGCGGATCTCCATGCGGTTGCGGTGGAGGGCGGGGACGACGATGTGGGAGGGTTTGTCGTCGCCGAGTTGGACGATAAGGTCGGCGAGGTCGGTTTCGAAGGGGGTGATGCCGGCGGCTTCGAGGGCGACGTTGAGACGGGTTTCGTCGGAGGTCATGGTTTTGACCTTGATCACTTCGTCGGAGCCGTAGCGTTTGACGAGGTCGACGATGATGCGGTTGGCTTCATCGGCGTCGCGGGCCCAGTGGACTTGACCGCCGGCCTTGGTGCAGGCGGCTTCGAACTGGATGAGGTACTGGTCGAGGTGGGCGAGGGTGTGGTCTTTAATGGCCTTGCCCGAGTCGCGGAGTTGCTCCCAATCGGGCATTTCTTCGACGACGCGACCACGTTTCGAGCGGATGACGTTGGTGGCATGGCGGACGTTGCGGCGGAGTTGGGAGTTGGCGACGAGCTTTTTGGCGGCTTCGGGGAACGGGAGGGCGGAGGCGGCTTCTCCGACGCGGACGCTCATGAGGACTTCTCCGTGGAGGCGAGGATTTCGGCGAGGTGGACGGTGCGGACGCCGGTGCGTTGTCGGCTGAGGGCACCGCCGATGTGCATGAGGCAGGAGTTATCGGCGCCGGTGCAGGCTTCGGCGTTGGTGCCGAGGATGCATTGGAGCTTGTCGGAGAGCATGGCGGCGGAGACGTCGGGATTCTTGACGGCGAAAGTGCCGCCGAAGCCGCAGCATTGGTCGGCGTCGGGGAGTTCGAGGAGGGTGAGGCCTTTGACTTGTTTGAGGAGGTCGGCTGGCTTGGAGCCGAGGTGGAGGGAGCGGAGGCCGTGGCAGGAGGAATGGAGGGTGACGGTGTGGGGGTAGAAGGCTCCGACGTCGGTGAGGCCGAGCTTGTCGGTGAGGAATTCGGAGAACTCGAAGATGCGGGGGAGGATGGCGGCGACTTGGGATTGGAGGGCGGGGTCGTTGAGTTGGTCGGCCATTTTGGGGTAGTGGTCGCGCATCATGGCGACACAGGAGGAAGAGGGGCAGACGATGACTTCGGCGTCGGCGAAGACCTGGAGGAACTGGCGGAGTAGGGTGTAAGAGTCGTTCCGGTAGCCGGTGTTGTAGTGCATTTGGCCACAACAGGTTTGGGCGGCGCGGAATTCGACGGTGTGGCCGAGGCGTTCGAGGACGGTAACGACGGCTTGGCCGGTTTGGGGAAAGAGGGCGTCGTTATAACAGGTGATGAAGAGTGAGATGACCAATAAATAGTGTATCGCTGCCGGGCTAGGACTGTACACACTTCGGGTTTACCGGTGGGCAGAGCACTGAATTTGGGGCCGAAAGACGACGGCCAGGGATCCGAAACCGGCTAGGAACCGGGCGAGGCGCCGGCCGAGAAGGTCATCGGCGTAGCCTGCGTCCGAAAAGGGGACGGAATAACGTTTTGGGGGGCGGACCAGCCGGTTAGAACATGGCTTTGGTCGTCGACCTGAGGGGTAGTTTCCTCTTTTGTTTCAACAGGTTCGATGTTTGTAATTCTTTCTGGCGGCGGACTGTCAAATTGGCTGGCGGCCCGGGATGGGCCGAGGATCTCCGCATTTCTCGTGAGCGGTGTTTTGGGCCTGGGGTCCAGTTTTCGGAGCAGAATCAGTTCCCGATAGCTGGCGCTAAGCAGTCGGATAAGGGCTGATTCTTCGCGCCGGAACTCTCTCGGCATTTTCGATTCGGCGGCGATGCGGAAGGCGTTCATGCCATCGAGATTGCAGAGTTGGTCGTCAGACACGCCGGGGTGAGCCAACTGCGCCGCCTGGGCGAGACAATCTTCATTGAAGACGCGTTCGTTTTTATTGGTGCGGAGCAGTCGCCATTGGAGATCGCCAATTCGTTGGACGATACCGATTTCGACTTCGTCGCAAGGCTGCAATTTATCGGCGTAATTGGCGAGCACTTTTTTATAGGCAGTGGGTCCTTCCGTCGGCAGGAGAACCAGACTTTCGTGTTGCGACATGTCGATGATGCTGGAACGGGAGCCGTGCTTGAGACCGTTTAGGCGGACCTTCATTTTCCCGATTTCGGTTTTTGGGCCGGTGCTTTTTTGGGCATTTTGGCGGTTGATTTCGGCGCGCTTTGCCTTTTTCTGTTCGTCGGTCAATTCTTCTGACATGGTGAAAACTCCTTTAGAGATGCAAAACGCCCTGCCTGTTAGCCAGGTCAGGGCGTGATTGCTATCGCTACTTCTATTATAGGAGAGCTGTTCCTAATTTCGGGTGCTAGGAAGAGGCAGAAAACGATGTTAACTGTTTTCTTTTGTTTTAGATAACATTTATTTCAATTGCTTGTGACGGAAAAACCGGGAAGGGGCAGAATGGGCAAATCGAGGGTTGATTCCACTATCCTAAAGGGATGGATCCGTACTTGAGCGCGGTTGCGTTGTTCGAAATTGGGCGCTTTCCTGAGGCGGAGAGCGCCTGCCGGACGTTGTTGGCGGGGCAGGGTGGTTCCGCGCGGTTGTACACGCTGCTGGGCGATGTCTTGCAGAGTCAGGGTCGATTCAAGGAGGCTGTCGGGGCGTATCGGGACGGTTTGCAATGCGATGAACAGTATTTGCCCGCGTGGTACGGCGCGGGGTGCGGCTTCAACAATCTGCTGGAATACGGGGGCGCGATTCCTTGCTGGGAGAGGGCGCTGGCGATTGATCCGGAGCACGTGGCGACCCACCACAATTACGGAAAATCGTTGTTTGAGCTGGGGGAGACGGAATTGGCGCTGGCGCAGTTTCGGGCGGCGATGAAGTACGGGGAGAACCCGCTTTCGCTTTCGTCGATTGCGACGGCCATTCCGGCGAGCCCGACGGCGACGCACCAGGAGGTGTTGGAGGCTCGGCGCCGATGGGCGGCTACGTGTCTGCCTGCTCCGGCCCCGCCCGCGGCGAGACGGCGGACTTCCGGCGAGCGGCTGCGGATTGGGTATCTTTCCGCTTTCTTTGGCTCAGAGAACTGGATGAAACCGGTTTGGGGCATCATCGACGAACATGATCGGAGCCGGTTTCAGATTGTGCTGATCTCGGATGCGCCGCAGTCCGAGTGTAAGAGTTATCGGCCGAATCCGGAGGATGAGTTTGTCGATATTACTGGCTTGTCGAACGATGAGGCAGCAGACCGGATTGAAGGATTGGGGCTGGATCTGCTGATTGATCTGAATAGTTACAGTACGGTGGAGCGGCTGGGGCTGGTGGCGCGGAAGCCGGCACCGATTGTGGTGGCTTGGTTTAACTTATATGCCGCGTCGGGGATTGCGGCTTACGATTACTTGATTGGGGATGAGTCGGTGGTTAAGCCGACCGAGGAGCAGTATTACACGGAGCGGATTGCTCGGGTGGCGGGGTGTTATTTGACTTATCGGGTGCAGTATCCGGTTCCTGACGTTGCTCCGGCGCCTTGCTTGCGGAACGGTTTTTTGACTTTTGGTTCGTTTGCTTCGTTGCATAAGTTGAATCCGGGGGTGATTGCGGCGTGGGGGGAGATTTTGCGGCGGGCTCCTTCGGCGCGCTTGTTTTTGAAGAACGGGTTGCTGCAGCGGACGACGGTGGTGGACTATATTCGAAAGGCGTTTGTGGCGCAGCGCGTGGCGGCGGAGCGGCTGCATTTTTCGGGGCAGTCGTCTCATTTCGATTTTCTGGGGGCTTACGGGGAGGTGGATGTGGGGCTGGATCCGTTTCCGTACAACGGGGGGACGACTACGTCGGAGGCGCTGTGGCAGGGGGTGCCGGTGATTTGTTTTGAGGGGGATCGGTGGGCGGCGCGGCAGGGGGTTTCACTGTTGCGGGCGGCGGGGTTGGAGGAGTTTGCGGCGGTGGACCTAAGGGGGTATGTGGAGAGGGCGGTGGGGTTGGCGGATTGCGCAGGGGATTTGGGGGCGTTGCGGGCGGGGATGCGGCGGCGGTTGCTGGGGTCGTCGGTTTGCGATACGGTGGGCTTTGCTCGGGAGATGGAGGGGTTGTATTTGCGATTCCAGGGGGAGGGGCCGGTGGTGGCGCGGGGCCGCCAGGCGCGGAAGAAGTAACTTCAGCGCTCGGTGGCCATCCGCTCTTGTAGGATTTCGTTGATCCGGCTCAAATGGCAGTCGCCCTTCGATTTGAGCCAGTCCAGCACTTCGTTATCAGTGCGAAGCGAGATTTGCGTTTCCAGAGGCCGGTAGTATTTTCGGTTTTTCGCTGTTTGGTGTGGGTAGAAGAGCCGGCGCAAGATCGCCAGTGATGAGGGTAGCCTACAGTGGCAGGAGCATTCGGCCCGCAAGACCGGCCGTGGAATTGGCCCCCCACCGCCGCGACGGCGATATTGTCGTTTTTAACTTCAAACCCCAAAGAAGCGAACCCGACTCACTCGCACGCTCCTCATCCCTTCGAGATTCTATCCTCGCCGACGCCTCCGAGAACCGAATGCCCCCTTCCGCACGCCCGACCTTACCCACACCAAACAGCGAAGAGGC
>JANXMS010000448.1 GCA_025354525.1 Acidobacteriota bacterium | reverse complement strand
GACGAATCCCGACGATCCGTCAGTGCGGATTCAGTTACTCGCCTGGTACACCGAGAACGCCTCGACAGCCGGCGAGGCAACGGCGCTAGCAGCGCGCGTCGAACACATCCTCTGGTTTCTTAAGAACGAACCCAGCAACCCAGTGCTCGCGCACAAAAGCAGCGTAGGGCGCCTGGAATGTGAAGGCAAGCTGTCGTCGACCGACCACGAGAAAGCTTGCGAGCTTCAAGCGCGCCAGCGGAAGTAGACGAGCGTGATCGCACCGCCGATGACGGCGACCACGAAGACGGCATTGGCGACCCAGATCAGCCAGTAGAAGATGCGCCAGCGGAGGAAGGTACGGTCGGTGGGGATGATGCGGCGGCAGAGGTCGTAGAGGGCGCGGTCGGGCAGAAACGGGTTGCCTTCTTCGGAGTCGCGGAAGCGGAGCCGAAGCTGGAACCGAAGCAGACTGTAGGGCACGCTAAGGCCAATAGCGGCGGCGATCAAAGCGATGATGAGCGCCGCCGGCATAGGCAGGTTAGACGGAGAACATGCGGCCCTTGTTTTGGCCGATCAAAATCTGGAACAGCCGATGGCCGATGAGTTCGTGAAGGGTCCAGAGCTCCCGGTTGCTGGCGAACATCCCGGCCGCGTCCAGCGGATCGGCCACGCGAGGGCCGGCCGTCTTCAACGCCTCCGTCGCTTCTTTGATGATCGGGTCCGTCAGGACTTCGCCCGCCATCTCCCACAGCGCAATGAACCGGTCGACGGCAGTCGGGAAGCTGACCGCAAACACGCCGTGCTGGCTCGTCGACCGGGGCGGCTTGTAGTCTAAATTGAACGGGCCGTTAAAGCCGTGGCTGCGGAGCAGGACGAGAACGCTGAGCCAGTCGAACGGGTTGATCAAGCCGACGGCGATGTCCACATCGTGCTTCAGCGAATAGCCGTCGTTGATGTCAAAATGCCAGAGTTTATTGGCAAACAACATGCGGGCGAGGGCGGCGCGGACGGCGGTACCCCACATGCGTTCGTGCAGGTACTCGGGGTTCAGGCCCACCATCGCCGGGTACTTCAACTTGCCGGAAAAGATAAACGCCATCATGGCGTCGCTCGTCGGCAGCAGGATTTCAGCCACCGGCTCGAACGGTTTGGCCTCCATGCAATGCTTCAGCGTAGGGCGGCCAAACTTCTTCGCCAACTCGATGTCAGCTTCGCAAGCCGCGTTCAGCGTATCGGCGTACCACTGCAAAGTCTGGGTTTCGTCGATAGCACCCTGAATCCAGTAACCCAACGAGCCGGGCCAATAAACGGCAAACTGGGCACCAAGTTCATGGCCAATCTTCACCGTATTCGAAACCCGCCAAGCGGCGTAGTCGCGAATCTGCGACGCTTCCGGTGCCGAACTCGCGGCCCAAACCGGATTATGAAAAGTCTCGGTGGTGACCATCGAACACTTCACGTCATTGCGCTTCAAAGCCTCGCCGATCCGGCCGACAATGTCATCCTGCTGCCCGTTGCCAAGGCCCGTGGTGGGGATCACGTCGGTGTCATGCGTACACCAATAGCCGATGCCGATTTTCGAATACTCTTCGATGATTCGTTCGAAGCCGATCGTGGGCCGAGTCTTATCTTGGAAGAGAGAATTGCCTTCGTAAGCGGCGGCCCATTGGGGTCCGGTGATGAAAAATTTGCGCCGGGCCTCGGGCGAGTAGTTGCCGCCACAGGCGGACATCAAGCGGTCGACGAGAGCTTGTTGTTGAATGGGTTCGAGAGCTGACATAGGAGTGAGACGAGACACCATGATATCGCGGTTGATAGAATCGCCTGAATGACGCAAGACGCTAAACACATATCGCTACCCACGCTGGTGCCGCCTTCCGACGAGTTTGTCCAGCAGGCCAATGTGAGCGGCATGGACGCTTATCGCGCGATGTACGCGCGTTCGGTGGACTCGACAGAGGAGTTTTGGGGCCAACTGGCCGAGCAGGAGCTGCACTGGTTCCAACGCTTTGAAAAGCCTCTCGACTGGAATCCCCCCTTCGCCAAATGGTTCGTCGGCGGCAAGCTGAACGTTTGCTACAACTGCGTCGACCGGCACGCATTGGGCGGCCGCGGGAACAAAGCGGCGATCATCTTCGAAGGCGAACCAGGCGACCAGCGGACCATCACCTATCGCGAGTTGCAGCGGCTGGTGACCCGCTTCGCCAGTTCGCTGCTCGAACTCGGCCTGAAGACCGGCGACCGGGCCGTGATCTACATGCCGATGATTCCCGAAGCGGCGATCGCAATGCTGGGTTGCGCCCGGCTGGGCATTCCGCATTCGGTGGTCTTCGGTGGCTTTTCGGCCGAGGCGCTGAAAGCGCGAATTCAGGATTTGGAAGCCAGTGTGGTCATCACGACCGACGGCGGTTGGCGCCGCGGAAAGGAGATCCGGCTGAAGGACGCCGTCGACGAAGCGCTGCACGAGTGCCCCTCGGTGCGGCACACGATCGTCTACCAACGGACAGGTTCGGAAGTGAAGATGGAGAAGGGGCGCGACCATTGGTGGCACGTGCTCGATGAGTCCGCCAACGAGGACGTCGCGGCAGTCGAACTCGATAGCGAGCATCCGCTGTTCGTGCTTTATACCTCCGGTACCACCGGCAAGCCGAAGGGCATTCTGCACACCTCGGCAGGCTATCTCCTGCAGTCGGCGATGACGACCAAGTGGGTCCTGGACTTAAAGGAGCACGATACGTATTGGTGCACCGCGGACGTGGGTTGGGTGACCGGCCACAGCTACGTCGTCTACGGGCCGCTGGCCGTGGGCGCGACGACGTTCATGTACGAAGGCGCGCCGGATACCCCGGCCTTCGACCGTTGGTGGCGCCTAATCGACAAGTATAAAATTTCGGTTCTCTACACCTCCCCCACGGCGATTCGCGCGTTGATCCGCCAGGGCGACCACTGGCCGGAGCGCCACAATCTGACGTCTTTGCGGTTGCTCGGTTCCGTGGGCGAGCCCATCAACCCTGCCGCCTGGGACTGGTATTATCGCGTGATCGGCGGCAGCCGCTGCCCGATTGTTGACACCTGGTGGCAGACCGAAACCGGAGCGATGTTGATTTCGCCCATGCCCGGCGCGACGCCGTTGAAGCCAGGATCGGGCACGCTGCCAATGCCCGGAATTGTTGCCGAAATCGTGGACAATCACGGCAAGCCGCTCGAAGACGGCCGCGAAGGCTTTCTAATTTTGAAGAAGCCGTGGCCCAGCATGTTGCGGTCGATCTGGGGCGATCCGGAACGGTATCAGGATCAATACTGGTCGCGCTTCCCGGGTTACTACTTCACCGGCGACGCCGCCCGCAGGGACAAAGACGGTTACTTCTGGGTGCTCGGCCGAGTCGACGACGTGATGAACGTCAGCGGCCACCGGTTAAGCACGATGGAGATTGAGTCGGCGCTCGTAAAGCATCCGGCCGTGGCGGAAGCGGCCGTCGTCGGCAAGCCGCATGAGATAACGGGGCAGGCGATTTGTTGCTTCGTAACCCTCAAAAAGAGTGCGGCCAACGTCGACACCCTGGGCAAAGAGCTGCGCCAATGGGTAGCCCACGAAATCGGCGCATTTGCGCGGCCGGAGGAGATTCGGTTTACGGACTCGCTGCCGAAGACGCGAAGCGGCAAAATCATGCGGCGTTTGCTCCGCGAAATCGTGACTTCAAATACGGTGGCGGGCGACGTGACGACGCTCGAAGATATGAACGTGCTGACGTCGCTGGCGTCGCAGCACGACGAGGATTAGTTTTTTGAATCGAGCCGAGAAGTAATTTTGTTGGCGGCGCTGCGGGATGCATGACATGCTTAGCTCATGCCTCTCGCTGCCGCCAATCAAACCCGAGGAGAAGTCTCCCTCGCGGTAATGTTGCGGGTGACGCGTATGGATGTTTGTTGCGGTCCCCCTTCCTTTCTCCCCTAGCTGTTCCTGCCTCCCTCTCCAATTCCAACTTAACTTTTAGGAGTGTGCCCATGACGACGGATCCGTCCGTTCTTTGGGAAGAGTCCTTACCCGGCGGTAGCATTTGGTCCCACGTCTCCAAACGCGGCACGGCGGTGCGTTTTACGGATACGATGGGCGGCGCTATAGCAAGTCTTGACTTAACAGAGGGCACATCCGCGACGTCTACATGCATTGACGGGGCCCTAAGCTGGGACAAACGTAGTTTGCAGTCCGCCCAATACGGGGCCGGTAGTTCGAGTTTCCAGAACGCCTCCATTAAGGCGGGTATCGCTCTAACGTCTCGGTGCTCTTCTACAACGCTGACAATTTTGTCGAGCGTTACAACATGCCGGACACGTTGAAGTGTCAACACACGGCGCATTTGACGACCGGCCATTGCCTCTATTCCGACATGGGTCGGGTGCTGGCTTCGATCACGCACGACAGCGTTGGGTGGCACGATCCGCTCGTGGTGGCGCAGCTTGGCGAAGGCTCTTTAGGAACAAAAACAAATGCCTCCCCATCGTGGACGCGTTTAGAACTCTTGCGGTTTGCCCGCCGCCGGCCGTCAAAATCGCGTTCGGGCAGACGCAGCGGCTTACCGCAGCTTGAGCCATCTGGACGCGAAAAACATGTTCCCTATCGAACTCAAGTAATGCTTCCGGGCAGGGCGGCGCGTTTCGACGGAAGTGTAATTAAAGGCGGGCATCGCCCCGACCTTTTCTTCAGAGCACATCGGCAAGGAAACGCAGCACCCGCGGTCCGGCAAAGCCGCCGAAGCTCGTATCGTCGACCGGGTCGGTGACGAAGAAATGCCCTGCCCCCGGAATGACGACTCGGCGAACGAAGAAGCTCGCCTGCGTGAGCGCATTGAAGAAAGCGATGGATTGCGTTGGCGGATCGACGATGTCGTCGTCGGTGCCGTGGATGAGCAGGAAGCGCGTCGAATTCCTGTTCACCGTCGCGTAGCTGATCGGCGAGGCTTCGAAGAAAACCTGACGGTTCGTGTGCGGAGCGGTGCCAAGGAATTTTTCCGCGATGTTGTCGCGCGGCCGCGCCACCAAATCGTGCTGCCACTGGGCCAGCATGTCATAGACGCCGTAGAAGCCGACCACCGCCTTGACCCTGGACGATACGGTCGCATTGGGGTCGGAGCGGTATTCGCTCGAATAAAGCTGCTCCTCACCGGCCAGCGCCACCAGTGCGGACAGGTGCCCGCCGGCACTATCGCCGATCATGCCGATGCGTTCGGGATCGACGCCGAGATCCGCAGCCTTGGCGCGCACGAACTGGATCGCTGCCTTGGTGTCGTAGACCGCGCCTGGATAGGTGTTCACCCCAGGCTTCATCAGCCGATATTCGATCGCGAACACGGCGATGCCGTTCTTGGCGAGATATGCGCCCCAGTTCGGATAGAACTTGCGGCTGCCAACCTGCCAGCCGCCCCCATGCACCGCCACCAGGACAGGCGCCTTGTCGAGCCCCTTCGGCAGGTAGAGATCGCCAAACAATTTCGTGCCGTCATGCTCGGCGAAAACGATGTCGGCGCGTGTCGTTATCTCATAGATGGCGGCGTTAGCGGCGGCAGCCGATACAAGCAGGGCGGCCGCTATAACGGCGCTCCCAGATCCAATTTTCACGGCGTTTTCTCCCCGGCGGTCTGACCGCTGCTTGGTCCAGGCTGGCAAAGATCGTCGCCAACACCGACCGACATCCACTAAACTACTACACGGCAAAACTGCGGGACCGGCGAAGGCCCATTGTTGTCAATCCGTTCCGGGGGCTGGGCTTGCTGGACGCCGCGAAAGTGCTGGCGGCCGCGAAGGCAACCGGGGCCGAGGCGATTCACCCCGGCTACGGCTTTCTGAGCGAAAACGCCAGTTTTGCCGAGGCTTGTCGGGACGCGGGAATCGTGTTCATTGGCCCGGGGCCGGAGCATCTGCGGGCGTTCGGGTTGAAGCACACGGCGCGCGAGTTGGCGGCGGCGAATGGCGTCCCGCTGGCACCGGGGTCGGGGTTGGTGGAATCGGTGGAGGTGGCCGAAGCGGAAGCCTCGCGGATCGGCTTTCCGGTGATGCTGAAGAGTATGGCGGGGGGCGGGGGCATTGGGATGCAGATATGCTTGCGGGCCGAAGAGTTGGCTTCGGCCTACGAAACGGTCAAGCGGCTCAGCACGGCCAACTTCAAGGACGGCGGCATGTTTGTCGAAAAGTTTGTGGCCCGGGCGCGGCACATTGAAGTGCAGATTTTCGGCGATGGCAAGGGTGAGGTGATCGCCCTTGGCGAACGCGATTGCTCGCTACAGCGCCGGAACCAGAAGGTGGTGGAAGAGACCCCGGCACCGGACTTGCCGGAGAGCGTCCGGACGGAGTTGCTCGGCGCGGCCGAGCGGTTAGGGCGGGCGGTAAATTATGCCAACGCGGGGACGGTGGAGTTCCTCTACGACGCCGACACGTGGCAGTTTTAGTTCCTCGAAGTGAACACGCGGCTGCAGGTGGAGCACGGGGTGACCGAGCAGGTGACGGGCGTCGATTTGGTGGAGTGGATGGTGCGGCAGGCGGCGGGGGAACTGGAGCTGAAGCGCCCGGCGATTAGTGGGGCGTCGATCCAGGTCCGGGTATACGCCGAGGACCCGGGGCAGAATTGTCGGCCGTCTTTCGGGCGGTTGACGGAGGCGAATTTCCCGCCTGATGTCCGCGTCGAAACGTGGGTGGAGCGCGGGTCGGAGGTAACGCCGTTCTACGACCCGATGATTGCGAAAGTAATTGTGACAGCGGAGAACCGGCCGGCGGCGATTGCGAAGATGCAGGCGGCGCTCGCGGAAACTCGCGTCGCGGGCATCGCCACGAACGTGGAGTATCTGCGGCAGGTGGTGGGCTCGGCGGTATTCGCCGAGGGACTGATGACGACCGGAGATTTGAACACGTTCAACTCTTTGTCAAAGGCCGTTGACGTCCTGGACGGCGGCACGCAGACCACGGTGCAAGACTACCCCGGTCGCTTGGGCTATGGGACAGTGGGCGTGCCGCCGTCCGGTCCGATCGATTCGCTCGCCTTCCGGTTGCTAATCGGTTAGTTGTTAACGAAAGCGGCGCGGCGGGGCTGGAATGTACGGTGACCGGCCCGACGCTAAAATTCCGGTCCGACGCGGTGATCGCGTTGACAGGCGCGGACATGGAAGCCAAGCTCGACGGCACGCACGTGAAGCGGTGGGAGCCGATCGCCGTGCAGGCCGGGTCGACGCTGCGGATGAATCAGGTGGCGGGCGCGGGCATCCGCGCGTACCTAGCCGTGCGCGGCGGTTTCGATGTACCCGAGTATTTGGGCAGCCGCGCGACGTTCGCGCTGGGCAAGTTTGGCGGGCATGGCGGGCGGGTGCTGCGCGCCGGGGACGTGTTGGATGTAGACAGCAAGATCTCGGCTGCACCCGAAGCGTTTGCGTTCCCCCGCTCTACGGCAATCGCTGGGAGATCGGCGTGCTTTACGGCCCCTATGGCGCGCCGGACTACATGACCGATGGCGACATTGCGATGTTCTTCGCCACCGATTGGAAGGTGCATTACAACTCCGACCGAACCGGCGTCCGGCTCATCGGCCCTAAGCCGGAGTGGGCGCGGAAGGACGGCGGCGAAGCGGGGCTGCACCCTTCGAACGTTCATGACAACGCCTATGCGGTCGGCACCGTGGACTTCACCGGCGACATGCCGATCATCCTGGGGCCGGACGGGCTAAGCCTGGGCGGGTTCGTTTGCCCGGCGACGATCGTGGCGGCGGAACTGTGGAAAATGGGCAGTTGAAAGCCGGCGATACGGTTCGCTTCCAGCGGATGACGAATCAGCAGGCGGTGCAACTGGAATGGGAACTGGACCGGGCGGTGGCCGGGCTCACGAAGCTGCCCGAGTTGTTCGCCGAGGATGCAACCGAAGCGGCCATCGTAAAGGCCGTGGGCGATACGCTCTATCGGACGGCGGGCGATAAGTATCTACTCGTCGAGTTTGGCGAACCGGTGCTGGATATGAAGCTCCGGTTCCGCGTGCAGGCGCTGGCGCACTGGTTGACCGAGCGGCAGGTGCCGGGGGTGATCGACATCACGCCGGGCATCCGGACGCTGCAGGTCCACTACGACAGCCGACGCCTCGCCAGGGCCGAATTGCTGGACATATTGGCGCTGGCGGGCGATCGGACGGAGACGGAGGTGCCTTCGCGGATCGTGCATCTGCCGCTGAGTTGGGAGGATCCGCAAACGCTGCTCGCGATTCAAAAGTACATGCGGAGCGTGCGGCCGGATGCGCCGTGGTGCCCTTCGAATATCGAATTCATCCGGCGCATCAATGGGCTCGATTCGGTGGAGGACGTGAAGCGGATTCTCTTCGACGCGAGCTACCTGGTGCTGGGCCTGGGCGACGTTTACCTGGGCGCGCCCGTGGCGACGCCGACCGACCCGCGGCACCGTTTGGTGACGACAAAATACAACCCGGCACGGACGTGGACGCCGGAGAACGCGGTGGGCATCGGCGGCGCCTACTTGTGCGTCTACGGCATGGAAGGTCCGGGCGGCTACCAGTTTGTCGGGCGGACGATCCGGATGTGGAATACGTACAAGGCGACCGATGCGTTCGAATCCGGGAAGCCTTGGCTGCTGCGTGGGTTCGACCAGATTCGGTTCTACCCGGTGGGAGCCGAAGAGTTGCTCGACTATCGGAAGGATTTTCCTTTGGGGCGGTTCCCGGTGAAGATTGAGCCGACGACGTTCCGGTTGACGGCGCCGCCGTCGGGGTCGGCGGAGTTCAAGCAGAAGCAGCAAGCGGCCTTTGAAGCCGAGCGGGAGCGTTGGGTGGGGTCGCAGGCGTTGGATGACGCCCCGCCGGCAGCTGATCTAGAAGTTCCGCCCGGCTGCCGGGCGCTGCGGGCGCCGACGACGGCCAGCGTTTGGAGTGTGGATGTAGCGGCCGGGCAGCCAGTGAGCGAGGGCGAGCGGCTCGTGATCCTGGAAGCGATGAAGATGGAAGTGGCGGTCTGTTCGCCGGTCACCGGCATCGTCCGCAAGGTGATCGTCAGTAAAGGCGGGGTGATGCAGGCCGGGCAGGCGCTGATAATCGTAGAGGAGACTGCCGATGCTGAATGAGTTGAGCTTTGATCTAAGTACGCTGCGGAGTGGGTACATGGCCGGGACGTTCACGCCCGCCCAGGTGATCGCGGAGGCTCGGCGACGAGCGGGCGGCGGGCGGCCGGTTTGGATCTCGATGGCCGACGGGGCCGAAGTGCCGGAGTTCGAAGCTGTCAAGCCGCTCTCCGGGATTCCCTTCGCGGTAAAAGATAATATCGACGTGGCCGGGTTGGCGACGACGGCGGGCTGTCCGCAGTACGCCTATCGACCGGAGAAGACAGCGACCGTGGTGCAGCGTCTGCTGGACGCCGGAGCGGTGCTGCTGGGCAAGACGAATCTGGACCAGTTCGCGACGGGTTTGGTGGGGACGCGGTCGCCCTATGGGGCTTGCAGCAGCGTGTTCGATGAAACCTATATCTCGGGGGGATCGAGTTCGGGTTCGGCCGTTGCGGTGGGCAAGGGGATGGTGACGTTTTCGTTGGGGACGGATACGGCGGGCAGCGGACGGGTGCCGGCGGCGTTCAACAACCTCATTGGATTGAAGGCGACCAAGGGGATGGTGCCGACGAGCGGCGTGGTACCGGCATGCCGGACGCTGGACTGCGTGACGGTGTTTGCGCTCACGTGTGGCGATGCGCAAGCGGTGCTTCAGGTTGTGGCGGGCTTTGATGAAACGGACGCGTATTCGCGCCCGAAGCGGGTGGCGGCGCAGCCCTGGGCGGTGGGTGGCTTCCGGTTCGGCGTGCCGCATAAAGAAATGCTCCAATTCTTCGGCGATGCCGAGGCCGAGGCGTTGTATTGGAGGAGCGTGACGCGTCTGGAATCATTGGGCGGGACGCAGGTGGAGATCGATTTCGCGGGCTTCCGCGAGTGCGCGGATTTGTTGTATTCGGGGCCGTGGGTGAGTGAGCGGCTGGCGGCGATTTCAGCGTTCCTCAACGCGAATGCCGCGGCGATGCACCCGGTGGTGCGGGAGATCATCCAGGACGGTAGCCGGTATACGGCGCAGGCCGGATTTGAGGCTGAATACAAGCTGGCCGCGCTGCGTCGAAAGACCGAGGCCGAGTGGAAGAAGATGGACGTGCTGTTGCTGCCGACGACGGGGACGATCTACAGGATCGCGGCAGTGGAGGCGGATCCGCTCAAGCTGAATACGACGCTGGGCTACTACACAAACTTTGTGAACTTGTTGGACCTGAGCGCGGTGGCGCTGCCGGCGGGGTTCCGGGGCAACGGGTTGCCGTTCGGGGTGACGCTGCTGGGGCCGGCGTTCTGCGAGACCGGATTATTGCAAATGGCGGACCGCTTGCATCGCTCGCAGGGGAGACGCCTAGGCGGTACGATGGCCGCCTTGAGCGCTACGCCGCCCATGGCGACGTCGCCGACGCCGCCGGGATGTTCGCTAGTGGCCGTGGTCGGCGCGCATCTGGGCGGCATGCCGCTGAACGGGCAGTTGACCGAACGCGGGGCCAAGCTGATGCGTACTACGCGGACGGCGATGCACTACAAGTTCTACGCCTTGCCTGGGACGAAGCCGCCGAAGCCCGGTTTGGTGCGGGCGGGCAGCGGGGTGGGGTCAGGAATCGAAGTGGAAGTGTGGGCGATGCCGACTGAGCACTACGGAAGTTTTGTGGCGCTGGTGCCGGCCCCGCTTTCGATTGGCACGTTGACGTTGGCGGATGGATCGACCGTGCAGGGATTCTTATGTGAGCCGTTCGCGGTCGAGGGTGGCCAGGAAATCACGCATTTGGGCGGCTGGCGTAACTATATGGCGACGTTGGCGAAGCCTTTGCGGTAGCTGATGGCGTGCGGTTATCTTTGCCCGGTAGGCCCAGGCGGGTGAAGGGGGTCTTTGTCGAGGTCTATGGCCAAGACCAAATGCGCGGGACGCGAAGTTGAAATGGTCACCGGGGACGGTTTGGGTGGCAGGCGGAACTATATGGCGAGGTTGGCGAAACGGGCGGGTGACGGAGGCGGGACGCGAAGTCGGAATGGTCACCGGGGACGGCTTGGGCGGCAGGCGGAACTATGTGGCGACGTTGGCGAAGCCTTCGAAGTAGAGGACGGCATGGCCGGTCATTTTCACTCGGTCACCGGCCTGTTCGACGGCGAGGTCTCCGCCGCGAGCGGAGATCTGGCGGGCGGTCATTTTCGTTTTTTCGAGTCGCGCGGCCCAGTAGGGCGTTAAGGAGCAATGGGCGGAGCCGGTGACGGGATCCTCATCGATGCCCTGCGCCGGGGCGAAGAAGCGGGAGACGAAGTCGCAGTGGTCACCGGGAGCAGTCACGATGACAGCGAAGTGAGCGAGGCCGGCGACGGCCTTCATGTCGGGCTTCAGCGCGGCCACTTCGGCCTCTGAGGCGAAGACACAGAAAAGGTCGCGCGCGGCGAGGACGGCCTGCGGTGCGAGGCCGAGAGCGGCGGTGATGGCGGCTGAATCCGGCATCGGAATCGGCCGTCGGGAAGGGAAGTCGAGTGTGTATAGGTCGCCTTTGCGGGTGACCATGAGCGGCCCGCTGCGGGACTGGAACGAGACGGCCTCGCCGGCGAGGCCGCGGCAATTGAAGAGCACGTGAGCGGCCGCTAGAGTGGCGTGGCCGCAGAGATCGACTTCAACCGCGGGCGTAAACCAGCGAAGGCGATAGCCATCGGCTTCTTTGACGAAATACGCCGTTTCGGCGACGTTGTTCTCCGCGGCGATTGACTGCAGCAGCGCGTCGGGGAGCCAGCTTTCGAGGGGGCAAATGGCAGCTGGGTTTCCGCCGAACAGACGCGAAGTAAAGGCGTCCACTTGGTAAAGGGGTAACCGCATTCCCTATTGTATTCTTGTGCGGCCGCGTTCGTTTAGAACCAGCTCATCGAAGACGGCGAGGACCTGTTTGCGGTAGTCGTAGAGCTGCCGGAGGTTGTCGCGGAAGTTGCCTTCGTACTGATTTCCGTTGGTCCATTTTTTGTGGAGCAGGACGGGCACGTCGATATCGCGGCGGAGAGAGTCGATGGAATGGCCTCGGAGGAAGAGACCATAGAAGAGGGCCGCCTCGCGCCGGGGCGCAAGGGGATCGGTGAGATCTTTGTTCGGCGCAGAGAGCCGAGTTTCGAGTTGTGGAAAGGTGCCCACGAAGAGATGAGTATAAACTCCCGAGGGCTCGGGCATCAATAAGAATCTTCTACCAGCCGAGGAGTCTTGATTCGATGCGCCTGACCCGTCGGGTTTTGGCTTGTTTGCAATAGGTGCGGAGGAGGAAGACCACGACGCAAAAAGTCGCTATGACTACATAGACGTTAAAGAATGCATTCGGGTGCATGTTTCTGTTATCGGCGCTAACTGGCCGGGACATTAGCCTATAGGGGAAGACTCTTAGTGCTCTGATCGGCTATGATTCAGGCATGAAAATCTTCTTTGGATTCTTGACGATGGCTGGTTTGGCGGCGGCGGAGACGTGGACGGGGACGGTAGTGGACGTGATGTGCAAGGGGAAGGACTTGGCTTCGCATACGCGGGAGTGCGCGGTGAACTGCGCCAAGGGCGGGTTCGGGTTGGTGCTGGCGGACGGGAAATTTGTGAAGTTTGACGAGGGCGGGAATGCGCGGACTTTGGGGCAATTGAAGAAGCTGAGCCGGGAGAAGGATTTGAAGGCGAAGGTGACCGGGGAGTTGACGGGCGATGTGATCAAGGTGCAGCAGGTGGAGTTTCAGTAGGCCGCTTTTGGAGGGAGACCCAGAGGGGAAAGATCGGCGGGTTTTCGAGCCAGCGGATGATCCAGTCGATTTTCGTCTGGCGGGCTGGGGATTTCGTTCGTAAGCGTCACTGAGGGCGGACAGGGTGCTTGGCGGACGCCTTCAACTAGAGCGGCGAGATCGGCGAACTGACGGGGGTCAATGCGACTCGGGACGAGGTTTAAGAGCAAGTGGTGGAGGAGCTGTTTTTTGCTGGCCACGGCGGTATTCGGCGACCGCGCGGTTGTGCGCGGCGGCGTCCTTGGAGAAGCGGTGACCGCCGGAGCCGTCGCCGCGGGCTACGAAGAAGAGGGCGTCGGTGGGGGCGGGATGGAGCGCGGCTTTGAGGGCGGCGGCGCCGGGGTTGGCGATGGGGCCGGGAGGAAGGCCGATAGTTTTGTACGTATTGTAGGGATGCTCGCGATCAAGATCGGAGCGGTAAATTGTGCCGCGCCAGACGCCGAGGAGCAAGGCGGCGTAGGCGGTGCTGGGGTCGGCGTCAAGCTTCATGCCGATGCTGAGACGCTTGGCGTATAGGCCGGCGACGACGGGGCGTTCGGCGGGGATTGACGTTTCCTTTTCGACGAGCGAGGCGAGGGTGACGGTTTCGAGAACAGGGGCTTTGGGTTGGAGGGCGTTCCATTCGCGGCGGAACTGGGCGACCATGAGCGCGCAGAGGGCATCGGCCGAGGTGGAGCGGGTGATGCGATAGGTGGAGGGGAAGAGGAAGCCTTCGAGCGACGGGGCGGCGGGGGCGAGGTCGAGGATGAGTTTGGGGTTGCGGGCGGCCTTGAGGAAATCGGCTTCGCTGATGATGCCTTGCTCGCCGACGGCTTTGGCGATGTCGAAAAGGTTATAGCCTTCGGGGATGCGGAGTTCGTAATAGTTGACGTCGCCGCGGGCGATGCGGTCAAAGACTTGCCAGGGGGAGGCGGGGACGACGAAGCGGTACTCGCCGGCTTGGAGCTTGCGATTGGGTTGGAGGAGCCGGGCGAGGCTGATTTGCCAGCCGAATTTGACGATGCGCTGGGCGGCGAGTTGGTCGCCGATTGAGCGGGTGGAGGAGCCGTGGTCGATGTCGGTATAGACCTCCGGTGAGTGGGCGAGGCTGGGGATGAAGAGCGACCCGAAGAGGCCGGCGAGGATCAGCAGGACGATGGGTACGAGCCAGCGGAGGCGCCTCACCCTAATGCCCCGAGGTAGCTGTTGAGGATGAGTTCGGCGGCCATGCGGTCGATGTTGCCAACTTTGTTTTTTGGGCGGCCGGATTCGGCGAGGTAGCGGTTGGCTTCCATGGAGGACATGCGTTCGTCCCACATGAGGAAGGGCACGCCGGATTCCTCAGAGAGGCGGAAGGCGAAGGACCGGGCTTCGCGGGAGATTTCGGATTCCTTGCCGGTCATGTGGAGTGGAAGCCCGACGACGATTTGGCCGACGCCTTGGTCGGCGATGAGGTTTTTGAGGGTCAGCATGTCGGTGCGGATGTTGACGCGAGTGAGCGTCTCCTGGCCGTGGGCCATGATGCCGAGGGGGTCACTGAGAGCAACGCCAATTCGGCGGCGGCCATAATCGAGAGCCAAGATACGCATCTACATGTTAGATTAACGGATTATCGGGGTTCGTCCGTTGTCGATTCAAGATCCTTCTACATTAACGACTCTGAAGGTGCGCCAGACAGGGAACGTACTGTTCACATTGGGGATGGTGTGCGCGTTGCTCTACCTGGGGCGGCTGTTCATTGTGACGCTTTTAGTGGGCATTTTCATTGCGTTCATCCTGGATCCGGTGGTGGAGTTCTTTATGCGGCTACGGTTATCGCGAGGGTTTGCGAGCTTCCTGGTATGCAGCTTGGCGCTGCTAATGCTGTACTTGGCGGCGCTGCTGACGTATTCGCAGGCGCAGGGATTGTGGGAGGAGTTGCCGAGCTATACGAAGCGGATGAACGACCTGAGCGATAAGGTGTTGATGGAAGTGGAGTCGGCTGAGAAGACGATGAACGACATGATGGCTCCGAAGCGGGTGCGGGAGATGGAGGCGCAGCGTCGGGAGCAGGAGAAGCAGATGGCCGAGCAGAAGCTGCGGCGGAGGCGGGCAACGGATCCGCCGATGGCTCCGTTGTTGCCGCCGGCGGTGCAGGAGGTGCGGATTCGGCCCGAGCGCTCGCCGATTGTGGAGTACTTGTATTCGAACTGGCGGCAGTTCTATGACATCGCCTTGATGGTGTCGTTTGTGCCGTTTCTCGTGTACTTCATGTTGGCTTGGCGGGACCATTTCGTGTACAACCTTCTGCGGGTATTTAGCGGGGAGTCGCGTGGGATTGCGGCGGGGACGCTGGACGCGATTGCGCAGATGACGAGGGCATACGTGGTGGGTAACTTCCTGTTGGGGCTGGTGCTGGCGGCGTTGAGCACGGGGTTCTTTTGGGTGGTGAAGGTGCCGTACTGGCTGCTGGTGGGGCCGTTGAGCGGGTTTCTGTCGTTGATCCCGTATATTGGGTTGCCACTGGCGATTTTGCCTCCGTTCTTCTCGGCGCTGACGATTTACGACAACCTGACGGCGTACATTGTGATTGGGACGACGGTGGCGTTCTTCCACCTGATGGCGTTGAATCTGCTGTACCCGAAGTTGGTGGGGTCGCGGGTGCATTTGAACCCGCTGGTGGTGACGGTGGCGCTGATGTTTTGGGGCTTTCTGTGGGGGGGGATAGGGCTTGTTTTGGCGATCCCGTTGACGGCGGCGGTGAAGGCGATTTGCGACAACTATCCGGGGCTGTCGGCGTATGGCAAGTTGATGGGGGACTAGGTGAGATACACTGGGGCACATGAACCGTCGCGAGCTCCTTGGAGCCTCTCTTGCATTGCCCTTCGCTGGCTGGGCGAAGACCACAAAGATTGACCGTAGTCGGCTGAGCAGCGTTACGGACGAGAGTGGCAAAACGCCGGCGGAAGGGATTGAGTTTGCCCATAAACACGGGCTGAAGTGGCTGGAAGTGCGGGGGGTGCCGGGGGCGAAGAAGCACTACGCGGACCTGACGGCGGAGGAGTTGAAGCAGGCGGCGAAGGAGTTCAAAGACGGCGGGGTGAGGGTGTCGTTTTTCAACTCTGGCCAGTGCAAGTTTTTGCTGCCGGGGACGGAGCCGTTGAAGCCGCGGACGGAGACGCCGGAGCAGCGGACGACGCGGTTGGGGCGGGATCAGCAGGCGTATGACCGGCGCGAGGCGGACCTGATGAAGTCGATTCGGGCGGCGCAGGCGTTGGGGACGGATAAGGTGCGGGTGTTTGCGTTCCTGCGGACGGTGGATCCGATGAAGGACATGCAGCGGATTGTGGACGTTTTGGGGCCGCTTGTGAAGACTTCCGAGAAGGAAGGGATCCGGTTGACGCTGGAGAACGAGGTGGCTTGCAACGCGGCGACTTGCGAGGAGTTGGCGGCGTATATGAAGGCCATTCCGTCGAAGAACTTCGGGGTGAACTGGGACGCGCTGAACGGGATGCATATGAAGGAGACGCCGTTTCCGGGTGGGTATAAGCTGATTCCGAAGGCGAAGCTTTGGAACGTGCAGATCAAGGGCAAGAGCGTGTTGAAGGCGTACTCGGATTGGATTGATTGGGCTCCGATCTTAACGGCTTTGGAGGGTGACGGTTATGAGGGGCAGGTGGGGTTGGAGTGCCACATTTTTGGGGCGGAGCAGATAGCGAAGTCGCATGAGTCGATGATCGAGATGCTACGGATCGCTGAGAAGCGGGGGTAGGGGCGGGATGCCGACGAAGACGCTGTGGATCTGCGCCGGCGTGGGGTTGGTGGTGCTGACGGTGCTGTTTGGCGGGGGGGTGTTTTGGAACCGCGGCGAGCGGGTGATGCTGGTGGGAGAGGTCCAAAAGGTTAGGACGGGGAAGTTGGACGAGCAGCGGTCGGTGGTGGTGTTGGACTTTCGGGTGAGGAATCCGTCGGGGTATCCGTTTCAAGTGAAGGATTTGGAGTTGGAGGTGATGACGGGGGGGAAGACGGCGGCGGGGCGGTTTATCACGGAGGGGGACGCGAAGAGCGTGTTTTTGGGGGTGCCGGAGTTGGGGGATAAGTATAACCCGAGCTTTGCGAGTAAGGAGCGGGTGTCGAAGGGGTTGACGGTGGATCGGATGACGGCGTTTGTGGTGGATTTGCCGTTGCGGGAGTTGGAGGATCGGACGAGGATGGTGATGCGGATACGGGATGCGGACGGGGCGGTTTCGGAGTTGGCGGAGAAGCGGTAAGGGAAGTTGAGTGGTAGGCCCGGCAGGACTTGAACCTGCTACCCCCGACTTAGAAGGTCGGTGCTCTATCCAGATGAGCTACGAGCCCACTCCCCTTCAATTCTACGGCATTGGAGAGCGGGACTCCAGGAAATCGAATTTTTTGGGGGGCTGCGGTCGCGTGTTGATTGTTTTGTGAGTCGGTTCGTTTTTCGGTCGGCCCCGGCGGAGTGGTGGGGCATCGAGCCCCGGCACTTCGCTGCGCGGATTCGATTGGATTCTGCGGATCGGCGATCTCGACTCTTGTTTGTGGGCTCTCTTTTCCGGTGGGCTTAGCTTGGGATCGCGCTTTTTCGATTTTTAGAAGCGCGGTCCTTTGTTCTAAGTCTATGTATAAACGAGAGTTAGGTCCAGTTTGGACCTTATTTCTCTGGGTTCGCTTTTGCTGAAGCGGAGTGCCAAATCGGCGATCTGGACGCTTTTGTGTGGGTTTGCTTTTTCGTTCGGCTTGGTTTTGGTCGAGCAGTTTTCGATTTCTCGAATTGCGCGATTGTCTTCTAAGTCTATGTATAAATAGAGAGTTAGTTTCCGTTCTATCGTTAGTTTCGCTGGGTTCGTTTTTGCTAAAGCGAAGTGGCGGGGCGCGAGGCCCCGGCAATTCGCAGTGTGGATTTGATCGCTCTTTTTTCGACGCAACTCGTTTGAGCCGCCCTCAAGATGAGGTGCTGGCGATTCTGCCGGTAGAACCGTTCACCCGTGAGGGGGGCGAACTCGTCGGCAAAATCGACGCCGACATGAAAAAAGTTTGGTTGGTGATCGCAACCGCTGATTTGCTGATCGGCATTACGGTGCTCCATTTTGGTTACGCCGTTCGAACCCGCAACGTCCGCCATTTCGAATTCGTGTAACCGTTTGTATCGAACAGAGTTAAGGCGCTTTTGGCGACTTTTGTTCTGGGTTCGCTTTTTGGTTCGGCCGCTTTTTCTAGGCGGCCAGGGGAACCGGGGTGACGGTGAGCTTTTCGAGCAGCGCGGCGACGTCGTAGCTCGGGGCGATTTCGGCCATCATTTCATCATTGAGCAGCATGTTGGCCACCCAGCGGGGTAATGGGTAGTTCAGTTCGTTTTTGGCGCGGTCGGCGTGATCGAGCATTTCTTTGACTACTTCCGGAGGCGGTAACTGCGGAATGGAAGCATTTTTGTCCGCGTCCGTACTAATGGGCTCCGGGGGAATCATGGGGAAATCCCGACGGATTTGTTTGAGCATTTTGTAATGGCTAGCGTAGGCGGACTGATGGGACTTCTTATCCCGCTGCAAGGATCGCCACAGCTTGTCTTTCTCGAGACCTTTTTCGT
>JANXMS010000443.1 GCA_025354525.1 Acidobacteriota bacterium | reverse complement strand
GTTCTGGAAACCCGAACTACCGGCCCCGTATTGGGCGGACGGCAAACTACGTTTGTCCCAGCTCAGGGCCCCGTCCATGCACGCGCTTGTCGTCGATCTCGCCGAGGCTCTCTCCCCCTTCCTCTCTCCCGACATTGCTCCGGATCTCTTCAGACGTCGCAGATGTGCCCTCTGTGAAGTCAAGACTTGCTATAGCGTTTGCTTCGGTCAGCCGCCCACTTGGCCATGCCGCGCGGTTGAATTTCAGTTGCGAGCCGCGTCGTTTCTTCCCGAGTCTCAAACACGCGGCCTTCTCCGCGAGCCCGCGAGGCCTCAGCCCTATCTACCGCCACTAGGATTTCCGCCCGACGGCGCTCCCGACTTTGCCATAACAGGAGCGCCTCTTGAAGCGCGTCCGCTTCGGACTCGAATCGCCCGCTTTCGATACCTTCGCGCACTCAACACTTTTGATCGTCTGTGAATTGCACTTCCATCGTCTTGTTTGGCCCTCCCTTTTATAATACGAAAGCGCGATTTTATGCGGGAGGCGGGGCTTTCGCAGAAGTCGTTCACCGACTGTTGAAATATTTTAAGTCGTTTACTCTCTGTTCGTTGCATTGATTCGTGCAGATGGTTGCTTGGAAACGCCTCGTTAGACTTACGGGCGGAGGAGCAAGGATCGATGCAAGACACGGTACGTATATTGTCGATAGACGGAGGGGGGATTCGAGGGATTATTCCGGCCGTCGTGCTAGCTCGTTTGGAGCGGCAGACGGGGCAGCGGGTGGCTGATCTGTTTGACTTGGTGGCGGGGACGTCGACCGGGGGGATTTTGGCTCTTGGATTGACTCGCCCGGGGCCAGGGGGGCGGCCGCTTTACTCGGCGGCGGAGATGGCGGAGCTGTATGAGAAAGAAGGGGCCAAGATTTTTAGCACGTCTTGGTGGCGGCGGATGAAGACGCTGGGGAGCTTGGCGGAAGAGCGGTACTCGGCGGACGGGATCGAGGGAGTCCTGCAGGCGTACTTTGGGGACGCTCGGTTGAAGGAGGCTTGTACAGATGTGATCTTGCCGAGCTATGAGATTGAGCGGCGGACGCCGTTTTTCTTCAAGAGTGCGATGGCGCGGGAGAGGGCGGATTATGATTTCCCGATGTGGCAGGCGGCGCGGGCGACATCGGCGGCACCGACGTATTTTGAGCCGGCGCGAGTTCCGGCACAGAACTCGTCCGATTATTGGGCGCTGATTGACGGGGGCGTGTTTGCGAACAATCCGGCGGCGTGCGCGCTGGTGGAGGCGATTTCGCGGAATCCGCGGGCGACGAAGTTTTTGGTGATGAGCTTGGGGACGGGCGTGACGCTGCCGCGGATTTCGATTGAGCGGGCGAAGGGTTGGGGGATGGCGGGATGGTTGCGGCCGATGCTGGATATTGTGTTAGACGGAGTTAGTACGACGGTCGATTATCAGCTACAGCAGTTACTGCCGGGTGACTATCAGCGGTATCAGTTGACGCTCCAGGCGAGTGACCAGCACATGGACGATGTGCGGCCGGAGAACCTACGCAATCTACGATTGCAGGCCGAGGCTTTGTGCCGGGAGCGGAGTGGCGAGTTGCACAAGTTGGGCGAGCGGTTGGTGGCGATTGGGGCGGCGCGGGAGCGGCGGGCGGCGTAGTGAGCGGGGCTCGGAGCCGATAGGCTGACCGGGGGGGCGGCGCGTTGGAAGGACGGAGGCATGGTCTCCGTCCGCGGGGGCAAGAGCCATGAGGCGCTGGAGACCCTGCGGTCTGAGCGGCGCGGGAGCGGCGGGTGGCCTAGCGAAAGGCGATGAGCGGATCCTCGCAGCCGATGGGTTGGCCGGGGGGCACTTCGAGGGGTTTCGCCATCGCCGGGGGCTTGCCGTCGCGTTGGAAGCGCTCGATGAGCGCCATCGCCAGGGTGCTGTTCTTCATGGTGACGAGTTGGTCGAGGGCGATAGAGCGGACGGAGGCTTGGGCTCCCTCATCGGCGGCGAGGACCATGAGGTGCTGGAGGAGAAGGATGCGGATCGCGTGTTGGACTTGGCGTTGGAGGCCCGTTAAATTGGACATCGAGTCGGTCAACGTCATGAGTTCCTTCAGGACGGTGGAGAAGCTGGGACTGTCGGGATTGCGGGCGGCTTGCTGTTCCATGCGGGCGGCGCGTTCAGGATTGAGGAGCAGGCGGAACGTGAGGCCGGCGGCGGTTTCGGCGGCGGCGACGGGGTCGAAGACGAGGCCCGTACGCGTTTTGAACTGCTCGCGGGTGGCGGGGTAGCCGAAGGCGCGGGGCGGGAGAAGCTTGAGGAGGGATTCAGGGAGGGTGAGGACGGCCGGGGTGACGGTGCGGAAAAGTTGGAGTTTGGCAGCGGTTTGGTCGGCGGGGGAGACGGGTTCGGCGATCTTTTGGCCGTCGCCACGGAGGGCGTAGTTGTAATCGACACCGCCGAGGAGCTTGGCGGCGGCCTCGGTTTGGTAGCGGTGGAGCAGGTAGATGGGGACGAGGGTGTCGGCGAGGGTGGACATGGGCTGGCCGACGGGGATGTTGTTTTCGCCAAATCGTTTGAGGATTTCGGTGCGGACGTTGAGGATTCGGTCGAGTTCGGCGGCGGGGGAGCCGTTGTCCCAGAGGTGGGCTACGGGGCTGGCGGAGCCTTCGTCGCGGGCGTCTTCGTCGCTGAGGAAGCGATAGGTTTTGTAGTCGAGGGGTTCGTTTTTGTAACCCCAGGCGATGGTGATTTTGTCCCAGGGGCCGATGGCTTTTCCGTAGGCGTTGGCGAGAGAGGGCTTGCCGTTGACTAGGTCGATTTGGGGATGGGGGTAGTCCATGACGCTGGCGGAATTGGCGGCGAAGTTGTGGGCGAGGCCGAGGGTGTGGCCGACTTCGTGGGCGGAGAGTTGGCGGAGGCGGGCGAGGCCCATTTCCTTCATGGCGGGGTTGGCGGGCTGGCCGGTTTCGTAAGGGGCGAGGACGCCTTCGGCGATCATGTAATCCTGACGAACGCGGAGGGAGCCGAGGGTGACATTGCCTTTTATGATTTGGCCGGTACGGGGGTCGACGATGGAGGCGCCGTAGCTCCAGCCGCGGGTGGAGCGGTGGACCCAGTTGATCATGTTGTAGCGGGCGTCCATGGGGTCGGCGTTGGCGGGGAGGAGTTCGACGGTATAGGTGCCGACGGGGAAGGCGTCGGCCCACCAGCGGGCTCCATCAAGGAGCGCTTGGCGGATGGGTTCGGGAGTGCCGGGGTCGAGGTAGTACTTGATGGGGAGGCGATGGCGCATGGCGTAGCGCTTGGTGATGGGTTCGCCGAGGGGGACGGAGTAGTCCATGAAGGTGACGGCGTTGAAGCTGGAGCGGGGGTCGAGGGGTTTGGGGACAAAGCCGGGGACAGGTAGGGCAACGAAGGAATAGTGTTCGCGAACGGTGAAGGCTTCGGCCGAGGGGGAGACGGAGGCGACGAGGCCGCCTTGGGGTTCACCGGTAAAGGTGAGGAGGACTTCGATTTCGGTGTTGGTGGCGAAGCTTTTGGTGCGGTCGAGATAGATGGCGCTGCGGGTGGGATCGATTTTGTAAGTGCCGGAGCGGGAGCGGCGGAGAGCGGCGGCGGCGTCGTGGCCGTCGCGGAATACAAAGGGCGTGGCGTCAATGAGGACGCGGGTGCCTTCTTCTGCCGCGATGGCGAAGCCCCAATGGACGGTGCTGGCGAAGGAGTCGGCGACGGCCTTTTGTTCTGGGAGGTCCGGGGAGGAGGAGCGGAAGCGTTGGTTGGCTTCGGTAAGGAGGATTTTGGGACCGATGCGTTCGAAGCGGAGGAGCCGGGAGCGACCGACCTGGCCGCGGTCGAGGCCGATGTCGTTGGAGCCGAGGCCGGCGGGGAGTGAGGTGTAGAAAATGAGTTCGTCGCCTACTTTTGGAATTTCAAGAAACAGGTTTCCGGTTTTCACGTCCCAATAGAGTGGGAACAATCCGTCGCGCTTTTCCATGCCGGCGGTTTTTTCGGCGATGGTGACGGCTGACGCGGAAGCGACCGTCAGTAGGATAATGACAAGAACCCGAAGCATGTTAAAAGTATCGCATTGGCTCCTGATAATGGCCGCGCCGCTGAGCGCACAGACGATTTGTCCGCCGACGCCGGCGTATTCGTTGTGCGATTTGGTGTTTGACGCACCGGCCGGGGCGACGTTGCAGGCGGAGGTTCGGTCGCCGAAGCATAAAACGTTTTTGATGCCGGCGTTTGCGTCGGCACCGGGGAAGTTGACAGTGCGGGTTACGCCGACCGATCCGGGGCAATGGGATTTTCGGGTGACGTCGAGTTTGGCCCAATACAACGGCAAAACGGGCAGTTTTGAGGCGTTGGCAAACGATCATCCGGGATTTGTGGTGCCGGCGAATTTGCGGCATTGGGCGACAGGAGAAGACAAGCAGCCACACCTTTGGCTGGGGGCGACGGGAGGGGACCCGGCGACGCTGTTGCGTCAGAAGTTCAACCATGTGCGGCTGGTGCTGGACCAGACGAAGTTGGACGAGGTGGAGCAGCAGATGCGGGCTTACAACGAGCGGCGGATCACGGTGGATTTGGTGGTGAGTGACTTGCCGACGATGTGGCAGGAGCGGGAGAAGACGCTGCGGTATTTAGTGGGGCGGTTTGCCGCTTTCAATATTACGTGGCAGTTGCGGGGGCCACGGGCGACGTTAAAAGAGACGGGCTTGGCGCTGAAGAAGATAGACCCGTATGGGCATCCGCGGACTGGGGTGACGAGCGATACGAGCGCGCCACTGCTGGCGGATGGTTGGGCGAATCACATTGTGTACTCGACCGTTGACGATCAACTGGGAGCGATTGAACACCAACTTTATACGGTGCCGAAGGTGAGTATTGCGCTGGAGGAGGGCAACGACCCGGAGGCGTTTCGGAAGCGGTTGTGGAACATGTGGTGCAACGGGCAGTATCCGACGGTGAAGCTTTCGAGCGAGAAGGGGGCGAAGTACGTGTCGGCGTGGCAGGAGCTTTTTGCGCGGACGCGGCATTGGGATTTGGAGCCGTATTTCGATGTCGATGGGGCGCGGGCGGTGGCGCTGGAGGACGTGGAATATATCGTCTACATTGAGAACCCGAACGTGCCGGTAGAGTTAGTCGTCGAGAAGCATTCCTACGATGTGTATTGGTTTAACCCTCTGACTGGCGATTATAGTAAGCAGAAGAAAAACTGGAAGGGGGAGAAGTTTGTGGCCGAACCGCCGTCGAAAGACCATGACTGGGTGTTGCATTTGAGCCGCGACGGGAAGAAGGAAGGGATGCTGAAGAGCTACCGTTTTGAGGCCCGGGAGCCGATGGTACAGGAGTTGGAGATGGTGGAGAAGATGGTGCCGTTTGAGATGACCGAACCGAAGGTGGACACCGTTAGCATTCAGGCGTCAGTTCCCTTCTCCGTGAAGATGAAGAAGCCGACGCGGGCAACGCGGACAATGATGTTTTTGTGGACGGGCGAGGTGGTGAATGGGGGCCAAGGGGCGCGGGTGCTGGGGACGGGGCCGAATGGGCTGTTGAAGATTCCGGCTGACATTACGACGAAGTTCCCGGCGGTGCTGAGCTTCCGGGTGGTGGGGATGAATGCAAACGGGAAGATTTACGCTGCCGACAAGGTGATCCGGTTAACGCAATGATTTTGGCTATCGACGTTTGCAATGAGGTGGGTTCGATTGCGCTTTTGCGAGGAGATGTCGTTTTAGAGGAGCGGCCCCTCGAATCAACAGACGGGTTTGGGCATATTTTATTCGAGGCGATTGAGGGATTGTTAGCCGACCATGGGGTGGGGTTGGACTCGATTGAATTGTTTGCGGCGGCTACCGGGCCGGGCTCGTTTACAGGGGCCCGCGTAGGGCTCGCGGCGGCCAAAGGGCTCGCGTTTGCTCTGGGTAAGCCGTTGGCCGGGGTGACCAACCTGGAAGCGCTGGCGAGCCTGGGAACCGGCCCGTTACGGGCTCCGGTTTTCGATGCTCGCAGGGGTGCCGTTTATTGCGCGGTCTTTGCGGAAGACTTAACGGTGGTGGTGCCGATGGCGGTTTGCAAGATCGAAGCGTTTGCGATGGGCGGGGCTGTGCGGATTGACTCTGGTCCTTTGCTGGCGGGGGCGGTGGGGCGGATTGCGGCTGGGAGGGGCGGAGTTCACCCGGCGCTGGTGGAGGCGACTTACGTGCGACCGTCGGACGCGGAGTTGCTCAACACTTCGTCGTGAAAACGGTCGCAGCCGATGCAGAGGTTTTCATAAACCTGGCCAGAGTCTAGAATGACGCGGCTTTTGCGGCGGAATTCATCGGCGGACCAGCCGTGAGTTAGACCCATATCCTGAGGCTGGCCGAGGTTGATGGCAATGTAGACGGGGTTGCCGCGGTGCCGAGCGAGGATCGTTTCGAGGGGCGCTTCGTGGAGGTTGCCGATGGGGAGTTTGGTTTTGAGGCAGCAGGGGTAGACGTTGCCGTTGGGCTCGATGGAGACTTCGGCCCCGACGCCGCCGAGGAAGTTGAGGCCGCCGCTCCATTGGTTGCAGAAATTGTCTTCAAGCGTGGCTTGGGAGATGCCGTTTTTCCAGGCGCGGCCACGGGGCCAGAGCTTGCCGATCCATTGGTCGGGGGTGGCGCCGAAGAAGGAGTAGTCGCCACCATCGGCGACGAGCATGGCTTCGATTTTGTCGCGTCGATCAAGCATGCCGGCGTGGAAATCGTCCATGCCGGAAACCGAGATCGTGGAGACGTGATGGGCGCGGAGTTCGGCGATGATTTTGGGGGTGAGTAGGTCGCCAGTGGTCTGGACGATGATGCGGGTTTGGTCACCGTATTTGCTATATAGCAAATCGAGGGTGGGGTAGAGGACGGGTTCGCGGACGGGGCCGAGGAGGACCTCGCCGCCGGCGAGTATGACTTTGCCGAGGACGTCGGGAAAATGGGCGATGATGGCCGCGGAGTCGGTATGGTCGGGGGCGCCTTCCGGATAGGGGCGGAACCGCTCGTCGTAGCAGTGGTCGCAGTTACGGTGGCAGAGCCAGGTGATGACGTAGTAGATCGAATCCATTTATTTGCGGCGAAGTTCAGCGGGGACGCGTTCGCGGTCGTGGCTTTCGCTGAGGAACTTCCACTCTACGGCTACGTTTTCGGGGGGATAACAGATTTTGTCGGTGCAGCTTTGGTAGCGGAAAGTTCCCTTGATGATGAGCTCTTCGTTTTTCAACTGCGGAGGAAGGATGATGTCGCGGGAGGCCGCAAACGTGCCGCTATATTGGAAGTTTTTGTCGGCTTTGGGCCAAGAGGGGGGAGCGGCTTTGGCTCCTTCGATGGTCCAGGCGACGGGAATGAAATCCTCCGGGGCACCGGGGGCGTAGACGTGGAGACCGGGGCCGAGGGTGGCCGTCAGGGTGAGGCGAATGCGCTGGCCGCCTTTGACGACGGACGTGCTGGCGCTGGTGGCCACTTTGATCCGCTTGCCGGTGAACTCGCCTTGGCTAGCGGCCTGCTGGCCGAAGGAGCCGTTCAGGATTGAGGCGATGGTGAAGCGTTCGCGGTAATCGTCTTCGAAGTACTTGGCGGTGACGCGGCCTTTGGCGTCGAGGAGGAAGACGCCGGGATGGGGGATGCCTTGCATGAAGTCGATGTTGACGGCTTTGTTGCGCAAGCCGAACGCATCGATCAGAGTTGAGTTAGTGTCCGCTAGGTAGGGGAAGGCGAGCTTCTTTCGTTCCATGAAGTGGCTCCAGATGGCTGGGCTGTCATAGCTGACGGCTAGCGATTTCAGGCCTAATTTCCGCAGATTTCCATTTTGTTGTCCCAGCTCCACGAGCTGGGTTTTGCAGTATGGTCACCAATCGGCGGAGCGGACGAAGAGGACGAAGAGGCCTTGGGAGCCGACCTGATCGGCGAAGTTGGGGATGAGGCTTGCGACGTTCTCGCCGAGGGCGGGTCCGGGGGGGAGTTCGGTCATCTGCAAATCCTTAAAATGCACTTCGATGCCAGGGCCGCTGTGGACTTGAAGAGCGAGGAAGCCGGAGCGCTCGATGCCGGGTTCGGTTTCGCGGTAGTCGACGTTTTTTTTGCCGTCGAGTTCGAGGGTGATGTGGTTGCCGTCGGCGGTGATGACGTATTTGTGCCAGGCTTTGGGGTCGAGGTTGGGGAGGGGCGTTTGGGCGAGTACCTTCTTCCGACGGGATTCGTCGTACAAAGCACCCCAGTATTTTTCGCCGACGTCGGCTTGGTAGCCGGCGACTTCGTGGGAATCGGCGACGGGCTTCGACCGGAACTGGACGCCGCTGTTGCCGATTCCGCCGACGAGTTGGAACTGGAGAGCGAGCCGGAAATTGCCGTAGTGCTTTTTCGTGCGGAGGAAATCGTTGTATTTCAGGCCGCTGTGTTTGCCAGTAATGATGCCGTCGTTGACGGTCCAGAGGCCGGGGGTATCTACGACGAAGTCTTCAAACTTCAATTCGCTGGCGAGGGCCAACGCAGGCAGAAATAGGGACGCAGCGAACAAGCGGGTCATACTAGACATCATACCCACATGGATTTTGCCGCACAGTTGAAGAGCGCCGTCGATATCGTGAAGGTGATCGGTGCCTACGTTCCGCTGAAGAAGCGCGGAGCGAGTAGCTATATCGGGCTTTGTCCGTTTCACAGTGAGAAATCTCCTTCGTTCAATGTTCACCCGACGCAGCAGTTTTACAAGTGCTTTGGCTGCGGGGCGGGGGGGGACGTGATCAAGTTCGTCATGGAATACGAGAAAGTTACGTTCCAGGAAGCGATTGCTTCGTTGGCGGAACAGTTTGGTGTTCCGATGCCGGAGAAGAAGACGGGCATGAACGATCCGGAGGCCCGGGTGCGGACGGCTTTGCTGGCGATGCATGAGATTGCCGGGAAAGTTTTTCAGCAGAATCTGGCAGCTCCCGGAGGGGCGGACGCGCGGGCTTATTTGGAGCGGCGAAGGCTTCCGCTGAGCCGGGCGGCGGAATTTGGGGTGGGGTTTAGCGAGAAGAGTGGGCAGAGTTTAGTTCGAGTTTTGAAGGCACAGGGGTTTGGGCCGGCGGAGCTGGAAGAGTCGGGGTTGGTGGGCAAACGAGAGGACGGCACTTTTTACGATAAGTTTCGGGGGCGGCTGATGTTCCCGATTTGTAACGAGGGCGGGAAGGTGATCGCGTTTGGCGGGCGGGCGTTGTATGAGGGCGATGAGCCGAAGTATTTGAACTCGCCGGGGACGCCAATTTATACGAAGAGTTTGGTGTTGTACCACCTGCATCGGGCGCGGGAGGCGGCGCGGAAGACAGGGCGGATTGTGTTGGTGGAAGGATACATGGACGTGATCGGGGCTTGGGCGGCGGGAGTGAAAGAGGCCGTGGCGCCTTGCGGGACGGCGTTGACGCCGCAGCAGGTGAAAATGATGAGCAAGTACGCGCCGCTGGTGGTGGTGAATTTCGACCCGGATAATGCGGGGGCGAACGCGGCGGAGAAGTCGATTGCGATTTTGCTGGAGGAGCATATGCGGGTGCGCATTGCAACGCTGGAGGGCGGGTTGGACCCGGACGAGTACGTGGCGGCGCACGGGGCGGAGGCGTATGTGAGCCGGATCGACAAGGCGCAGAACTATTTTCACTGGCTGGCGGGGAGGGCGCAGCAGCGGTTCGACACGAAGAGTGCTGAGGGGAAGGTTCAGGCGCTGGAGTTTTTGTTGCCGGCGATTCGGCGGCTGCAGGACCCGATGGAGCGGGCGTCACTGGCGGCGGAATTGGCGAATCGGCTGGGGGTGGACCAGGCGATGTTGCTCGATCAGTTTCGGCGGATGGCGGTGCAGCGGACCGAACAGCGGATGACGGCTCCGGCGCTGGAGTTGTCTCCGGCGGAGAAGGTATTGCTGCAACTGTTGCTGCAATCGCCCAGTATTTGCGAATTTGCGGTGCCGGTTTTGCTGGATGATGAACGGTTGGAGCACTTTGCGTTGACGAGTTCCCCGGCGTGGCCGATGTGGCAGAAGGTGTTGCAGCAGGCATCGGAAGGGCCGCTGGAGTTTGCTTTATTGGAGGAGTATTTGAACGCTCCCGAGAAATCGCTAATGGCGGCGCTGGTTTTCGCCGATAGGACAGCAGACGAACAAGAAGAGATGATGCAAGCAGCAGCCTGCCTGGCACAACTCGCCGCGGTGGGAAGGCGTGCGCGCAGCAATGATTTGAAGCGTCAGATTCGCACGCTTGAGCAATCCGGTTCGATGGCGGAAGCTTTAGCGATGACAGAGGAGTTATACGCGCTGGAGAGGCCCGAGAGGGGCTGACGGCGTGTTGTAGACTAATGGCTGCACTTGTTGGGGTTCCAGTGGCCGCAGAAAATAAATTTATCCGCGCAAATCACCTCATGGACGAACGGAAGGAGAAAGGCTACCTGCTCTACGACGACGTCAATGAAGTCCTACCGGACGATCTAGCAACCGGGGCGAACCTGGAAGATATCCTTGCGGAGCTAGAAGGGGCAGAGGTTGATCTGCTTGATGAGCCCAAGCTTGGCTATGGCAAGAAGATTGGCGATGAGGATGAGATTAGCGACGCTGAGCTGGCCGCCGCTGAGTTTGCCGACAAGACGAACGACCCGGTTCGGATGTATTTGCGGGAGATGGGAACGGTTCCGCTGCTGACTCGGGACGGTGAAATTGAGTTGGCGCGGCGGATTGAACGGGGACAGCGCATCATCAACAAAACGCTTTCGCGTTCGGCTCTTGTGATCCGCGAATTGCAGTATGTCCGGTCCGACATCGAATCGAACGCGCTGCCATTGCGCGACGCGTTGACGTTGAACGATTTCAATGAAGACGAAGAGGATCTGCTGAAGCAGCAGAACGATTTGTTTGCGATCTTTACCACGATCGAAGCCGAGGCGCACTTGGCGCAGGACACTCGCCAGAAGTTAGCGGTGACACCAAGGGCGACCAAGCCGAAGCCGAATCGAGCGCTGCGGATGCAGTTGGGCCGTCAGCTAGTGAAAATTTCGCGGGAGATTCGGCAAATTCCGTTTAGTTCGCTGGTGATTCGTCGGCTGGCCAATCGGGTGCGTACGGCGCTTGATCAGATTCGACCGATTGAACAGGACATCATCCGGACGCAGCGCCAGGCCGAGGAGTTCGAAACGAACCCAGCGATGGCAGAGCCATTGAAGGAACTGCGGAAGGATTTGAAGGCTTTGTCGACCCGGCTGCAGGGTTTGGTGGATGAGTGCGGGGCCACTTCGATGGAACTGCGGCGGACACTGAACCTGCTGGACCGGGGCGATGCGGAAGCGGACGTGGCGAAGAAGTCGCTGGTTGAGGCGAATCTTCGATTGGTGGTTTCTATTGCCAAGCGGTACACAAACCGTGGACTCCAGTTTTTGGACCTGATTCAGGAGGGCAATATCGGCCTGATGAAGGCGGTGGATAAGTTCGACTATCTGCGGGGTTATAAGTTTTCGACTTATGCGACGTGGTGGGTGAGGCAGGCGATCACTCGGGCGATTGCCGATCAGGCGCGCACGATCCGCATTCCGGTGCACATGATCGAGACGATCAATAAGCTGGTTCGGACGCAGCGGATGATGCAGCAGGAGTTGGGTCGGGAACCGAATACCGAAGAGTTGGCTCGTCGTCTGGAAATGCCAGTGGGCAAGGTTCGGAAGGTGATGAGAATTGCGCAGGAACCGATTTCGCTGGAGACCCCGGTGGGAGAAGAGGACGAGTCGCACCTGGGAGATTTCATCATCGACCGGCGCGTGGCTTCGCCGTCGGAAGCGGTGATTAACCTGAACCTTCGCGAGCAGACGGCGGAAGTGCTGAAGAGCCTGAGCCCGCGCGAAGAGAAGATCATCAAGATGCGTTTCGGCCTGCAGGATGGCAGCGAACATACGCTGGAAGAGGTGGGGCAGTTCTTCGCGGTGACGCGGGAGCGGATCCGCCAGATTGAAGCCAAGGCATTGCGCAAACTACGGCATCCGAGCCGAAGCCATCGGCTGAAAACGTTTCTAGAAGCGATGCCTCCCGGCGAATAGCGAACTTCGGAGTTTTCGAAGGCCTTGAACTGGACGGCGGCTACCGACCAGGGCGCATATTGCGGGCCTTGGCGTACTTCAAAAACTGGTAGATAGCGCCGAGCCAGGCGATTGCCAAGCCTTCGGCACCGTCCAGGAAACCCAGCTTTAGAAAGTAGGTGCGGAAGAATTCCCACCATGGGCGGAAGAAGAGATGCCAGAACGAAACGGACCGCCTCTGTTCAATCAGTTGCTCAGCGGCAAGAGTCGTGTAGCGGTCCAGCGTTCTCAGATGTTCGCTGAGCGAGTCACAGGTGAAGTGGAGGAGGGTTGCTTCGAGTCGGGCCGTGGTCCCGTGGACCGTTAAGCTCTCGTGAACGAAATCGCCCTCCCATAAAGCTTTACGGCGATCATAGAGGCGCACTTTGCGATCAGGATACCAGCCACTATGTAGGATCCAGCGCCCTAAATATTGGGCAAGCCGAGGCATTGTGTAGGCGTCATGGGTCGGGCCATTCTTTTTGAGTTGCCAAATCTCGGCTTCGAGAAGCTCGCTCAACGCTTCGTCGGCGTCGATTGAGAGGATCCAATCGTGGCTGGCTTGGTCGGCCGCAAAGTTTTTCTGGCTCGAATAGCCGGCCCAAACGCGATCAATCACCCGGGCTCCAAGCTTGGTCGCGATCTCCACCGTGCGGTCGCTTGATCCGCTATCGACGACTAAGATTTCGTCGACACAGCGCAGGCTCTCAATGGCTCTGGCGATGTTGCGCTCCTCGTTGTAGGTGATGATGGTGGCTGAAATCTTCATCCGCCCGGGCCTCTTTACTCTAGATTGAGATTGCTGTTTGGATGGGATTGGGCGTAAAGGACAGCAGAAAGATCAGGGCGGCCAGGAGGGCAAGGCGGAGGCGGCC
>JANXMS010000422.1 GCA_025354525.1 Acidobacteriota bacterium | reverse complement strand
GGATTGCGGCGGCACGGGCCGGGGGATGGGGGGAGCGGTTTGGTTGGTTGGTGGCACCGTTTGCGTTGCCGGGTTTGGGCGTGGGGTGGGTTGGCGGGGCTTTGGCGGGAGCGGGGGCGGGTTGTATCCGTCGGCGATGGGCGTGGGCGTTGATTCCGGTGGCGATGCTGGCGTATCCGTACGCGGGTGGGGTGCGGAACTATCCGAATTTGCATACGGAGGAGTTGGGGGAGTTGAGCGCTTGGGCGCGCGGAAACACGCCCGAGGCGGCGGTGTTTCACTTCCCGGACGCGGGGTTGGCGCTGTATCCGGGGATTTTTCGCGCGCGGGCGTTGCGGGCGGTGTGGGTGGATCGGAAGGGTGGGGGGCAGGTAAACTTCACGTACGAGTTGGCGAAGGAGTGGTGGCGGCGTTATGATTTGACGATCGGTCGGCCGTATCAGGAAGCGGGTCGGGCGGAGTATGCCGCGTTGGGAGCAGACTATGTGGTGGTTCAAGCGGCGCATGCGTGGACGGATGGACAGCCGGTTTTTCGTAACGGCGGCTATGTGGTCTATGGGGTGCGGTGAGCTAGGCGGATTCGCCGATTTCGTAGGTGGGTTGGGCGACGGCGGTCAGTTTGGTCCGAAGGCGGGGTGTAAGGGTGGGCGGTTGAAGGTGGCCAGACGGAGATCTCGCGGGGGCCGCATGCCTCGTCCGGCCATGGTGCCGATGACGCCGTAGGGGATCAAAATGTTGGCTGAGAAGAGGGCATCGGGCTTGCGGTCGAGGAGTGTTTGGCGACAATTAGAAACGGCCGAAACGACAACTACCAAAGTCGACTTGCCACGGGCGGAGGGTGCTCCCGTGGCTTCATGCCCTCGGTCGGTGGGCTCGTAGCCCACCTGGGATGGCATAATGCGCTAAATCCTGGGGCTTCGGGCAACGCCCCATCTCAACCAACGCCCAGCGGCAGATGTTGAATTCACATCAAAACACCTGCTGATGGTGCTGCAAAAGTAATTGTCGTTAGAGCGATACCCGTCTTAGTGGAGGCGGGTATCGCTTTAGCGTACAAGGCTCGGCCACCGACCTTACCGTGGACGTGGCTGGGAATCTTTTGGCTGACGCAGGATCAAGAGAGATCGTAGTTTCTCGCGTCGTTAAGGACTTGGTGGCGGGGTCCGGGATTGAGTTTCAGAAGGCTATGGAGCCGTTGTTAGTCGCGAGGGGCGTCCGCGCCCCCCTTGACTAACGGTGACTTAGAAAGCGTATAACGTGGTGAGTGGTGCCTCTGTGGCGGCACCGACACCGACGGTCGCTTCTTCTTCCATGCCTTGTCCGCCAATTTGCCGACACATGATGCCCGAATCACTCAACGAGATTTCGAACTCCGAGGGCCGGGGTAGGGAGCCTTGGATGAGGGCCTCGGAGAGCGGATCCTCAATGTATTTCTGCAGAGCCCGTCGCAAAGGGCGAGCGCCGTAGCTGCGGTCGCCGCAAGTTTTTTCAAGAATATATTTGGCGGCGTCTTCGCGCAGGTTGATCTTGATCTGCTTGGTCGCCAGGTTCACGTTGATTTGGGCGACCAGCAGGGATATGATCTGGAGGAGATCCTCCTCGACCAACGAGGTGAATAGAATTACCTCGTCGAGACGATTAAGAAATTCGGGATTGAAGGCCCGTTTTACCTCGCCCATCACCTGATCTTCGATTTTGGCAGGCATGCCCTTTCCGGGTGAATTGAAGCCCAACTGGGACTTTTTATCGAGGAAGCGAGCGCCGAGATTCGACGTCATGATGATGATCGTGTTCTTGAAATCCACCGCGTTGCCGAGTCCGTCGGTCAACTGGCCATCCTCGAACACCTGCAACAGGATGTTGTAGATATCGGGATGAGCCTTCTCGATTTCGTCGAGGAGGATGATGGAATAGGGCTGGCGCTTCACCCGTTCGGTAAGCTGGCCGCCTTCTTCGTAGCCGACGTATCCGGGAGGCGAACCGATCAACTTCGAGACTGAATGCTTCTCCATATACTCGGACATGTCGAAGCGAATCAGACTTTTTTCACTGCCGAAGAGGAAGTCGGCCAAGGCGCGCGCGACCTCGGTTTTGCCAACGCCAGTGGGGCCGAGGAACAAGAACGAACCGGCCGGGCGCTTGGGCGATTTCAGCCCGGCGCGGGAACGGCGAATGGCCCGGGCGAGAGCGTTGATCGCTTTCTCCTGGCTGACGACACGCTTATGCAGCTCTTCTTCGATCCGGAGCAGCTTCTGGATCTCTTCTTCCTTGATCGAAGTCATCGGGACGCCGGTCCAGCGGGCGACCACGTCTTCAATGTCGTCCTTGGTGACGATGCCGGTGGAGGCATCGTCGAGATTGTACTTCTCGCGCAGTTGGCGGAGATTCTCGCGTTCCTTCCGTTCTTCGTCAGAATAGAAGCGAGCCTTTTCGAACTCGTGATTGGCGATCGCGTTCTCCATCCGGTGGACGATGAACTTGATGCGCTTCTGGATTTCGGAGACTTCAGCGGGCAGCGTCGTCTGCCTAAGCTTGACGCGCGCACCGGCCTCGTCGATCAGGTCAATGGCCTTGTCGGGCAAAAAGCGATCGGGAATAAACCGGCTGGAGGCGTAGACGCTGGCCTCGATAGCTTCGTCGGTATAGGCGACGGCGTGGAACTTTTCATAGCGTTCCTTGATGCCGTACATGATTTTGATCGCGTCGCTCTCGTTCGGCGGCGGGACTTTGACGGCTTGGAAACGGCGTTCGAGCGACCGATCTTTTTCGATCGATTTCCGGTATTCGGCGGGGGTGGTAGCGCCGATGCACTGGATTTCGCCGCGGCTGAGGGCCGGTTTCAAAATGTTGGCGGCATCCAATGACCCTTCGGCCGAACCGGCACCGACCAATGTATGCAGCTCGTCGATGAAGATGATGGCGTTTTGATTCTCCATCAACTCCTTCATGATCGTCTTCAGCCGCTCTTCGAATTGGCCGCGGTACTTGGTGCCGGCGACGATCAACGACAGATCGAGGGCGAGAATACGTTTGTCGGCCAGGAACGACGGCACATCGCCGTCGGCGATCCGCTGGGCGAGCCCCTCTACAATCGCCGTCTTTCCGACGCCGGGCTCCCCGATCAGGACCGGGTTGTTCTTGGTCCGACGGCAAAGGATCTGGACGACGCGTTCGACCTCAAAATCACGGCCGATGAGCGGATCGAGTTGCGTGTCGATCGCCGATTGAGTGAGGTCGCGACTGAACTCACTGAGCAGCGAGCTTTCCTTCGGGCGGCTGGAGGTGATCTTTTCGGAACTCGAACGGGCGATCTCTTCCCGGACCTGGCTCAACCGGAGACCGCGTTCGTGCAGAATCTCCGCCGCAAAGCACTTTTCTTCGCGGAGCAAGCCGAGCATCAGGTGCTCCGTCCCGATATGTTTATGGCTCAGCCGTTCGGCTTCTTCGGCACCATAAGCCAACACGCGTTTGCATTCGTGGCTCAGCGGCAGGTCGACCGAGGTGGAGACCTTTTCCCGAATCGTGGTATGCGCTTCAATCTGTTTGCGGATCGATTCAATGGCGGCGTGCGAACGCAGAAAACGGTTCGCCAGCGCCTTGTCTTCGCGAAGCAATC
>JANXMS010000410.1 GCA_025354525.1 Acidobacteriota bacterium | reverse complement strand
GCTCTAGTGCTCTGACCGCTGGAAACAGTTTTCATAAATTATTTCGACCATCGCCGTATTAACAAAGCAGCTACCAAGAGCAATTCGCAGTTCGATAGAAACACCCCACGAACAACCGTTGGATGCTCATGGAACCCTTTCAAGCGGTCTCAGCACTAGCCCCGACCGGCCGCCAGCCTCGCCGTCGCCGCGCCGATTCCGCGACTCCCGCCCGTTATGATCACCACTGGTCCGTAGCCCATTCATCGAGGTCCAATCGATCAAGCCCGCAGCGGCAAGGCTGGTCGTAAAAGTAAGATAAGCTCGGTGAGACCAAAAATGTCCCGAAGCGCCCTCTTCTCCCAATTCACCGCTGGACCGCCCGAACTCGCTGGGTTCGGCGGCATCCACATGAACGGCAAAGGTGTCCAAGCTGAAAGCGACCAAGCCGAAAAGCGCGACGCCTTCGCCGATCGCGACAATCTTTACCAAACGACGCTTTTCGAACCCGACTTCGCCGCCATCGGCGTGCGCTTGGGGAATGCGCCCGGGTTTCAGGATGCGCTGACGTTTCGGCCCCTAAATCGGCGAGTCTCGGCTTCGGTCCGTGAATGTTCCCGCTTCGTGGAGTGTCGTGGTACCCAAAAGGCCGAGGCTAGAGCGATACCCGTCTTAATGGAGGCGTTCTGGAAACCCGAACTACCGGCCCCGTATTGGGCGGAAGTCAAACTACGTTTGTCCCAGCTCAGGGCCCCGTCAATGCATGCGCTTGTAGTCGATCTCGCCGAGGCTCGCTGCCCCTTCCTCTCTCCCGACATTGCTCCTGATCTCTTCAGACGTCGCGGATATGCCCTCTATTAAGTCAAGACGTGCTGTAATGACCAGAGGAAATTGTGCTTTGATCCTTCTCAGTAAGAAACTCGTACTCGTCGCCATTGGTGCCAACTGGGGCAAGCTGAAGCTCCACCTCGAAGCCGCGGTGCGCCGCTGATGCCCCGCACAATTCTCCTGGGCCTGCTCTTTTTGCTGTCATGGATCCTCTATCTGGACCGGGCCGCCATTTCGACGGCGAAGGATCTAGTCGCCAAAGACCTCGGCCTTTCAAACGATGCGATGGGCGTCGTGTTCGGAAGCTTTGCGTTGGCCTATGCGCTGGGGCAAATTCCAGCGGGATGGTTCGCTGATCGGTTTGGGCCACGGCTGACCTTGACCATAGTCGTGTCGGCTTGGAGTCTCTTCACGGCGTTGACTGGTCTTGCGCCCGAGTTCGCGACCCTGGTCGTAGTTCGTTTTCTATTCGGATTAGCCGAAGCGGGTGCCTTTCCTGCCTCGGCCCGAGCCTTCTATACCTGGCTTCCCGCTGAACTACACGGCCGTGCCAACGGCATCATCTTTTCTGGATCTCGGCTCGGCGCGGCGTTGTCGTTTCCGATTCTGGCGGGGCTGCTCGATGGCTACGGTTGGAGGATAGCCTTCTTTCTATTGGGTGTTCCCGGCTTGATTTGGGCCATCGTTTGGTTCGCTTGGTTTCGAGATCGACCCGCGCCGCCGACGAAGACAGTTGACCGTCCCCTACGAGAAATCTTCCGCTCTCGGGCCATGCTACAAGTCATGGCTCAATACTTCGCCAGTAACTTCACGTTCTTTCTTTGCTTAACCTGGATGTTGCCGTACCTAATGGAACGCTATCATCTTACTCGCGAACGAGCCTCTTGGTATTCCATGACGATCCTCTTGGTCGGGGCGACCGCTCAATGGGTGTCGGGTTTTCTCACGGACTGGCTCTATCGCCGGTATCCGCGTTGGAGTCGCCGAGCACCTGCCTTGGGCGGATTTGTGGTCGCCGCGTCGGCACTCCTGTTCTTGACTCAGGCAAACTCGCCAGAGATGGCGGTTGCTTTATTCACCTTGGCCACTTTCGGGACCGAGATGACGATTAGCCCAAGTTGGGCGTACTGCATCGACATCGGGGGAGGGAAGTCGGGCACCGTCTCGGGTGCCATGAATATGGTCGGAAACCTAGGTGGATTCGTCAGTGCGAGCGCTTTTCCGGCCTTGGCCCGCTGGAACGGCGGCGACGCGGGACTCTACTTCCTGGTGGCCGCCGTACTTAATCTCACGAGTGCGATATTATGGCTGCGCATGCCGTTGAAGGATAAAACCCTATGAAGCTACTCTTGCTTTTGTTGCTAGCGCTGCCGTTGTCGGCGGTGGAGATTGCGCGATTCGATACCCACGATTTTCCTTTCTCTGCGACGGTGCAGGGAAACCCGTTTGATGTAGCGATCACGGGGAATTTCCTGGGACCTGCGGGCGAGCGAATCAGCATCCCTGGGTTCTACGACGGCGACAATACCTGGAAGATCCGGTTTGCGCCTACCGCGGTCGGAAAGTGGACGCTGCGGACGACCTCGACCGTTCCCGCGTTGAACGGACAGACAAACGGCGAGATCGTCTGCCGCGCTAATCCGCATCTGCACATTGCTAAAGGTGCGCTACGCGTCGACCCGGCCCATCCTTACCACTTTGTATTTGAGAATGGCTCCCGCTACTTCCTGTTAGGGTACGAAGCGGATTGGCTCTGGGGAGTCGGCGACGCTGCCCAAACCCTGATCAACCAAATGGCAGGACGCGGGTTTAACCACGTCTTGGTGAATGTCTATGGCCACGACACAAGCTGGAGCCCCGGCAAGAAGCATGCGTTCGACTTCGGGCCTCCGACCATCTACCCGTGGGAAGGAACGAATGAGGCTCCGGACCATTCGCGGATGAACCCAAGGTTCTTTGCCGCTTATGACAACATGATGCGTTCGTTGCGCGATAAAGGAATCATCGCCCACATCATGCTGAAGGTTTACAACAAAAAAGTGAACTGGCCTGCTAAGTGGAGTGCCGACGAGGAACGCTATTTCCGCTACGTTACCGCGCGCTATCAAGCCTTTCAGAACGTTGTTTGGGACTTCGCCAAGGAATCTTACTACGAAAAAGACGAGCAGTTACAATCGCACTTGACCGATCTTGTTCGGTCGAACGACGCCTACCATCGACTGTTCACTGCCCATGATGATGACCTCTATTCCTGGAGCGGCGAACTCAATCGGAACCTGGACTTCCGGACCGATCAACAGCATTCCGACTTCGCCGAGGCCATCGCGTTTGATCGCTCGCTGCGGAAATGGCCCGTGATTAACTCCGAGTTCGGCTATGAGCGTGGCGTGGACAAGTTTCCGACTTATCGGACCGAGCACGATTGGGAAGAGCAGTTGCGGCGCGCCTATCTGGTGTATCTTGCTGGCGGTTACGGTGTCTACTACTATCACAATACGGCTTGGGACGTTTTCAAACCAGAGCCTGAAGCCCCTGGCATGGCGCGGTTCGAACGTCTTCGGCAGATCCTTGAACCATTGCCCTACTGGCGGATGGAACCGTTGAACGAACTCGCCTTCGGCGGGCCCTGCCTGGCTCTTCGGGGTGAGGCGTATGCATTCTACGTCGAAGGCTCCAAGTTGACGGCCAATCTCTCGCAGTTAGCCGGGGCCGCGACGGCAGAGTGGATCAATACCTGGGATGGAGCCCGTTTAGCGGCCACCGTTCACCCGGAAATCATGCGGCTATCCAAGCCCGAGGCCTTCGGAAAGGCTCCGGCTATGTTGGTCGTAGTGCGAAAGAAGTAGCCAGCCGATGGTTGTCGACGAGGCGTTACTGAATGGTTGCAGCACCTTATCTCAAAGTAGGCCGGAGCAGCAACCCTCCGGAGGCGCCTAAATTCGATCAGACTCGATCAGCATTTTGATCTTGCTCGCGAGCTCTTCCGTGGCACATCGAATCCCGCTATCGACGGCTGCCATCAAGGCAGGGCCTGCCCAGGTGCCAACAACTTTTGCGGGAAAAAAGTTTCTCTGCCACAGAAACCATCCTACTGCAGCAGAGATCGACAGAATGAAAAAGAGATGGTGGAGGCGGCGGGAGTCGAACCCGCGTCCGAGAACGCCCAAAGTAAAGAGACTACGTGTGTATCTGATTCGTGTTTGTCAGAAAGGAGCACTTAAACCAGCAAGAGGCCCCAATCCCAGTCCGATTGATCTCAACCCTGGGCTCCGAACAGAAGCTTGCGGTCCAGTCCACCGAGTGACGCTTGCTTCAGTCGTGGCAGACACCGACTGAAGAGCGACGCTGTTAATTAAGCAGCGTAAGCAAACTGCTGGTTGGCAGTTATGTTTTTCCGATCGTTTAACGGGAGCTCGGAACCCGACACGCCTCTCTACGATGACTCGATCCCGTCGAAGCCGTTTCGCCCCCAACGTGTCGATCCACCCTGAGTATACCATCGTTTATGCGAGTCTCTCTCCGGTTGTTCCTTTCGTCCTCTCTCGCTACTCGCCGCCGCCGAGTTCTTCCGGGCCAAACAGTGCAGCTCCGTCGAGCTATCGAAGGCATGTGTCAACCGCAGGCAGACGCCGACCGCGCCGCCGAACGATGTCGCGGCCCGCTCCAGGCCTTAAACCAAGGGCATTCGAACGACGGCGGCCAGCGCTCTATCGACGCCTTCAAGCCGCCGGTGCGGTCCTGCTCGGCAAACTCAATCTTCACGAATTCGCGGCTGGAGGCACGACCGCTGCTACGCCGTCCACCGGGCAGGTCGCCGCGTCGCGAATTCGGAGTTTAGTTTCTGAGTGCCCGGTCAAATCCCCCCGCCTTTCAGGCGGGCCGCTTTTAGCCTCGGCGCTGCAAAACAAGGAGATCGCGGAATGCCGGAGAAGCGCCCGCGCGGGATTGGCCACCAAGTTCCGCGACGAGCGGGTTGCCAAAAATCGCTAGACCGTGTGGGATGCGGGCGACCGATCAGCTCGCGACTTAATGTGGCGAACTTGCGGGCCCTTAAGCGCGATCCTCATCCGGTATGCTCTTCAGGCGGCTTTAGCCGCGCCCTGCGACTGATGGGCGACAATTAGGAACCGCTTCTAACGACAATTACTTTTGCAGCACCATCAGCAGGTGTTTTGATGTGAATTCAACATCTGCCGCTGGGCGTTGGTGGAGATGGGGCTTTGCCCCAAGCCCCAGGATTTAGCGCATTGTGCCATCCCAGGTGGGCTACGAGCCCGCCGACACTGGGAATGAAGCCACGGGAGCACCCGCCGCCGGTGGCAAGTCGACTTTGGTAGATGTCGTTTCGACCGTTTCTAATTGTCGCCAAACAGAACCCTGACGCTCGTCCCCGTGGGGCCACCCATCTTCATTCTGAGGTGCCTCTGCAACAGGCGGTTGTGCTAGTCTCTCTAGCTCAATTGCGGCCCGTGGTCCTGATGATCGTCTTCGCGATGATTGGAATGGTACCAGCCACACGCCATTGGAACTGAATCGCAGAATCAACTCAGCATCTTGATTGCGGTATCGCTCGGCAGTTGAGGTGCCCGTTGCCGGAGTGTCTCGGCGAGTTGCCCGAAATCGATGGGTTTGGAGATGTAATCGTCCATGCCCGCGGCCAAACACGCTTCATGGGCTCCTGGCAATACATGGGCTGTCATTGCGATGATGGGAATCCTTCGGCCATGCGGTTCCTCCGACCGGATCGCTATGGTCGTCTCGTATCCATCCATTTCGGGCATCTGGCAATCCATTAAAATCATGTCGTAGTGTCCCGCCCGCCACATCCGTAAAGCCGCCAACCCGTTGTCGGCAGTTTCTGTGACGCAGCCGAGCTTAGTCAGACAGGCTACCGCCACTCGCCGGTTCACAGCGTTATCCTCGACCACCAGAACCCTCGCGTTTAGGATCGGATAGCTGCCCCTGACGGCTTCTTTATTCTTCACCGGCACAGCCACGGTCAAGGGGAGCCGCAGGCGAAGCCAAAACGTCGAACCCTCGCCTATCCGGCTAACCACGCCAATTTCACCGCCCATGAGCTCCGCAAGCCTTTTCGAGATGGCGAGTCCCAAACCGGTGCCCCCGTACTTCCGCGAACTTCGCGAGTCCAACTGGCTGAACTCTTGAAACAACAGCGGCTGCGCCTCCTCGGCGATGCCGATCCCCGTATCCGCAACGGCGATCGTCACGATTTCCTCCAGGCCGCAATTCTCTACGCTTACGCGCACATCCACCCTGCCGCTATCCGTATATTTAATGGCGTTGCCAACTAGATTGACAGCGATTTGTCGAATGCGACCGACGTCCCCGGCAAAGTTATGGGGCGTGTCGTCCGAATACTCCAGACCAAGCGACAAACCCTTCTGCCGCGCTCCGGATCGCAGCAGCTCAACCACTTCGCTAAGCAGAACGTACAAGTTCAACGGCTGGGGATGAATTACGATCTTACCTGCTTCTATTTTAGAAAAATCGAGAACATCGTTGATCACCGTCAAAAGCCCATCCGAACCTTTTTTCACAGATTCCGCGTAATCTCGCTGTTCTGGATTAAGTGGCGTGTCCAATAAAAGTTGCGTCATCCCCATCACCGCGTTCATCGGCGTGCGGATCTCATGACTCATCATGGCCAGAAACGCGCTCTTGGCTTGCGTCGCCTCTTCGGCGCGTCCTGTGGCCTCCCGTAAGTCCGTCTCGTGACGGGCGAACTGAAGCGTCTGGCGCCTCATCAACACCGCCCAGCACCCGCAAATCCCCACGTGAAGGAGACCTATCCCGAAATGGAAAAACAACTTCGTGAACGATACGTAGCTTTCGGCAAAAAAGAAACCGGGCGAACCGGTATTATGCAGAATCGCAAAAAACAGGTGCTGGCCGATGATCAACAATGCTCCTGGCCACAGGCACAACCAGTCCTGGTAGACCAGCATCATCGTGAACCCCGTGAAAAAAAAGAAGTGCAGTTCGGGCATTCCATGCAACTGGTAAATATGCAAGGCGACAAACGACTGCATCGCGATCCCGGAAATGCACCTCGTGAAAAAATGTCCCGGCAAAAGCGCGACGCTCACTCGAAACATCGCCACCGAAATCCCGGCGATACCGATCGCAAGCAGCCATGTGTCGTAGAAATTGGCGAGCAGAATCGCCGCCACCGCATGGCAGGTCAGGAACAGCGTCATCAAACGGTCACCCCGACCGCGGATCTCACTCATGATTGCTTCGACCTCGGTCTCCGTAAAGCCGAGGGACTCGTTCACGTAATCGCGAACCCGCGTGGCAACGTTGAGAGCGGTAGGCTCGGTCATATCGAATTTCCTCCTCCGCGAATCATTCTTGGGCGTGGACAACCGTATGCCGTCGCCGAAGCTGCGTCCTCACCTCGGGCGGGCCGGCCAGCCAGGATCGACTCCAGTTCAATCCGCGCGTACTCGGTCTCACGCCCGACGCAATAGCGGGACAAATTGTAGTTGCCTCGGAAATAAAGACGCTCGTGCCGGTCGATAAGTACCGCCTGCGGTGTCGCGTACACGCCAGTTGCCTCCGCCCACGCGCCAGTCTCATCCACCACCGACTCCACTCCCAGCTTCAGCTTCTCGAACTCGCTCTGCAGCCGCGCCCTTCCCCCTTCTCCTTGAAGAACGGCGATAAACCTCACTTCTCCGCCATGCCGCCGAATCAACTGGCGGACGTGATCCAGGTTAAACCGTGAGCACGGGCAATTTAAATTGAAAAAATGCAGGAATAACGGACGAGACTTGTCAAAATTTAGCCCAGCTAGCGACAAAAGAATACGGTCGCCAACGGCCGGTTGTTGCAAACCAACGGGGCGAACTGCCGGTACAGAGTACTGCCAATCCTGGTGCCAAAACAGGAAAGCTGTCAGCACAAGCAACAAACTCGTGGTCAATATCGTTGCGCGTATTCGCCAATTCTTAGACACAAATAGCTTATCGCTCCGAATGGCCGGAGCATAACAGTTTTTTGCTTCGCCAACCGTTTCCTGCCCCTATCCCGGCGTTTAAGAAACGGCACGGTACCCCACAACAGCGAAATACGCGATATCTGCAGTATTCCATCACTTAAAAAACGGAAAAACGAAGCCATTCCTGACGGCGGGAGACGCCCTCCCCGCCAAAACCAGCTCGCCACGTTCAGCCCCCGAGCACCTCACAAACAACCGTAACGATCATTTAAATGGCAAACGTCTCCGAGGGCCACGCCCACCTGCCGCCATCTCCGCAGCCCACCATGGTAAGGTATCCAGTGCATGACACGCAGAACTCTACTCGCAACGGCTGCGGCGGCCGGGGTCTTGACCGCGCAACCGAAGCGCCTACGTTTTCTCGGGACGGCGGGGCCGGGCCTCACCGCGCGCGCACGAGCGATGGGCAAGGACTGGGACATCGTGGAATACGCAAACGAGAAAGGGCTGGGCAACGCCCACACAACCCTCCCAACCGATCTCAATTCCTCCGGGCTAACCAAGCTGCGCGGACAAATCGAAAAGTACGATATGCGCCTCGTCGTCCTCGTCCGAACTCCCCGTACCGAAGCCGATCTGCCAAAGTACGAAGCCTCCGTCAAGGCCTGCGCCGAAATGGGCGGACGAGTCGAATGCGTCCACGATCCGTTCTCCGGCCGCCGGTATGAACAATTCAAAAGCGCCGCCGACTTCCATGCCTTTGACGCAGCTTGCAAAGCGGGCGTGCGCCTCGCCGAGCCGATCTTGCGGAAATACAAACTCCGCCTCGCCATCGAAAATCACAAAGGCTGGCGAAGCGAAGAACTCGCCGCCTGGGTGCGCTCCACCGGTAGCGAATACGTCGGCGTCGCCCTCGACCTCGTCAACAACGTCTCCCTCATCGAAACCCCGCAGCAGACCATCGATACCCTCGCACCGTACACCATCTTCGTAAGTTTCAAGGATGTTGGGGTCGATTTCTACTCGGACGGAATCCTGCTGTCCGAAGTTCCCTTCGGCGATGGGAACCTCGACCTGGCCGGCATCGTGGCGCGTTTCCAAAAGAAAGATCCCAAAATGCTCTTCCAACTCGAAATGTTGACCCGTGACCCGCTGAAGGTTCCGGTCTTCACCGAACAATATTGGAAGGTCTTCGACGACAAAAGCCCCGCCCCCGCTCGCGATCTGGCGATGTTGATGGCCTGGATCCGGAACAATCCGCCGAAGCGGCCCCTACCCAAAACGTCGGGCCTGTCGCCGCAAGGGGTCTTGGCGCTCGAGGATCAGTTGAACCAGCAATGTATTGACTATGCGAGGTCGTTTCTGCCGACCCTGGCCTAGGCCAACGCGTCCCCCGCCACCACCCTCAACCCGTTCTGATTTCCCGCGGCGTCAGAGTCAATATGAGGACCAGCCGTTCGCCCACAATGTCGCAAATCCGTCGTGCCCGAACGTCTGGCCCGTTCCCGGCTCCGCGAACCTTGCCATGCGGTTGCCGAACTCATACCGATTACTCTGAACCCGTCCCCTCCGCAAGGTTGCCGCGGAGAAGCACTTAACCCTCGGCCACCCTCCAACGCGATATCGGCCGCAGACCTAACCAAGCTAGGACTTGGGCAGGGAAAGTAAGAAGGTGCTTCCCGTTCCCCCACGCTCGACGCGCTAAGTTCTCCGTGATGCGTTCGCGCAATCTTGCGGGCGATCGCGAGACCCAGCCCATAGCCACCCGTCAATCGGTCAAAACTTCGAGGTGATTCGCTCTCAGAACTTCCTGATCCGGTATCCGAAACGCGGGTTCCAAGGCACCTGCCCTAGTCCTCCCCCGCAATCGTAATTGCTCCACCCTCCGGCGTATATTTCATCGCGTTTCCTATTACGATCGCCAGCGCGCGGCGAACACCATCGGAATCGACTGCAGCAAAATTCGGCTCGGGCTTCCTGTCGAAAATCAGCCTTCTGTAATCCATTAGAGCAAAACCTGACATAATTGAGGGGCTCTGGAAATTATGACGACGCACGGATATGGCACGCGCCTACTCAGACGATTTGCGCTCAAAGTTTGTTGCCGCTTATGAGGCCGGGAATACTGGCCTGGAGAAATTGGAGGCAACTTTTCAAGTAAGCCGGGCCTGGGCCGAGAGAATATGGAAGACCAAGCGGGAGACCGGCAGTTCTTCACGACCTGCGGGAAGGCCACGAGGCTTTCCCAGCCGTCTGACCCCAGAGATCCGACAACGCCTTGGCGTGAAGATCGGCAAACAGCCTGACGCCACAGTTAACGAGTTGCGGGGATGGCTGCAAACCCAGGAAAGCGTAGCCATCAGTCAACAACGGCTCTCTGCCGTGATCTTGGAGATGGGACTTCGGGTTAAAAAAAAGCCTGCACGCCAGCGAGCAGGATAGCGCGGAAGGAATTCGGCGGCGAGAGCAATGGCGGACAGAGACGGTCGGCATCGACTCGGAGCGGTTTGTGTTTCTCGACGAGTGCGGCGTGACCACGGACATGACGAGGTTGTATGGCACCTAAATTATGCACAAGGCACCTGCCTTTCGGCCTGAGCTGGCTGCGGTATTCTGTTGAGGTAGCGTTGGCGAGCCCGCCAATATTGGGGTAAAACGGTGGGAGGCCGCAGAACAGGCTCTCGGCGAACAGTCGCGGTAGCCCAATAAAATCAGTGCCGCGACAAAGTATAGTTTCACGGGCAGGAATCTGACGGCATACGGTGGACTGCTGCCGGTGACGGCGATGCTGGAGAAACTGGA
>JANXMS010000395.1 GCA_025354525.1 Acidobacteriota bacterium | reverse complement strand
AGGTCGGCGGCGGTGGTGAAAAGGCCGGCGTGCCCGGCGACTCCGCCCATCGAGCGGGTGGTTTCGTCGTGGACGATGCCGCGCAGGGGGGCGGCCATGCCGGGGTACTGTTCGGTGGGGGCTATGCGATTGTGGAAGGCGGCGGCGGGGCGGAAGCCGGAATCGACCATGCCGAGGGGGGTGAAGATTTCTTCTTTGGCGAACTGGTCGAGGGGGCGGCCGGAGACTTGGCGGACGATTTCGCCGAGGAGGATGAAATTGATATCGCTATAGACGAAGCGTTCGCCGGGCAAGTTGACGGGTTTGTCGACGAGCGCCTTTTTGATGCCGAGTTCGTAGCCTGACCATTCGGGTTTGAGGTCGAGGTCCGGACGGAGGCCGGAGAAATGGGTGAGGAGTAGGCGGACGGTGATGTCGCTTTTGCCGCCTTGGTAATCGGGCAGGTAGACGGTGACTTTGTCGTTGAGGCGGACGCGGCCTTGTTCGACAAGTTTCATGATGGACGAGGTGGTGGCGACGACCTTCGTGAGTGATGCGGCGTCGAAGATGGTGTTGGCGGCCATGGGTTCGACGGCGGGGACGAGGGCTTGGGAGCCGTGGACGCTGCGATGGATAACCTTTCCCTGATGGCCGACCAGGCAGACGGCACCGGGCATTTTGTCAGCGGCGACGGCTTCGTCGATGACGCGTTGCAGATCCGCCGACCCGCGGAACTGCTCTTGTGCCGCGAGGAGCCCCGCGAGTGATATCCAAACGAACCCAAGCTTTTTCATTGATCCTTATCCGAGCAGTTTTTGTGCAATCGCTTCGAGTTTGTTGGCGAGAAGGACGTCCTTCGACGTGATGCCGCCGGCGTCGTGCGTCGTGAGATCGACGACCACCTTGTTCCAGACGTTGGACCACTCGGGGTGGTGCTCCAGCGCTTCAATCGCAATTGCGGAAGTCGCCATAAACCCAAACGCGTGAACGAAGTCGACAAAGGCGTATTCGCGATGAAATTTCCCGTTTTCGAGGGTCCATCCGGGGAGGGAGTCGAGAGCTGCTTGCAGTTCAGTGTTGTTGAGTTTGGCCATTCTCTTATGATAGTGGCATGGCTATTCGTCCGGAGATTGACGGTTATCCTTCGAACGATCCGCAGCAACCTGGACTCGTGCTGCATGACCCGACGGGCATATCGACCGCGATGTTATTGATCCCTCCGGGGATGGTCCGGGCCTTGGCTCTGGATCCGTTGCCGGAGGATTTGGCGGAAGCGCTGAGCGAGGCCGGGTTTCTGGACGACGATAACTTCGCGCGTATGTTTGAGCGGTTTGCGCGGGCGGAAACGTTGACGGCGCGGCACGGCGGGCCGGGGAACTACCCGACGGACGGGGTGAAGCTGCGGACGCTGTTCAACACGTGGTTTGCGGAGCCGGGGACGGCGCAGGGGCTGCATGCGATCGCGTCGCCGCATGCGAGCCCGGAGCCGGCGCGGGGATCGTACGTCAGCGCCTACGGGGCGTTGGCGGCGAGCCTGTCGAAGACGGCCGCGGCGGAGAAGACGTTCGTGATTTTGGGGACGTCGCATCAGGGTGGGCGGGATCGGTTTGGGATGACGCGGAAGCGGTTTGCGACGCCGGTGGGGGAGACGCGGACGCGGGTGCCGGAGAGCTTAGCCGGGTTGGCGGTGATGGAAGACCCCTGCTACGCGGTGGAGCATTCGATTGAGTTCCAGGTGATTTTTCTGCAATATCTGTACGGGCCGGATATTGAGATTGTGCCGATTTTGTGTGGGCCGCTGACGAGGCCAGGGCATCCGTTCTTAGAGGAGTTGGCGGAGTGGTCGGCGCTAGAAGGAGACAAGTTGGTGTGGGTGTTGGGCGTGGACATGGCGCATAAGGGGCCGCGGTACGGCGATAAGGAAGGGCGGCGGGCTTATACGGATTCGATGGTGGAGATTGACGGGCGGGACCGAGAGCGGATCGCGTCGTTGGCGGCGGGGGAGGCCGGGCAGTTCTGGGCGCAGGTGCGGGAGAACAATGACGATTTGAACTGGTGCGGGACGGCGCCGTTCTATTCCTATCTGGCGGCGCATCCGGAGGCCCGCGGAGAGCTGTTGACGTACGAGCATTGGCAGATTGACGACGAGAGCGTAGTGACGTTCGGGGGGATGACGTTTCGGAAGGGTACTGGTGGATTACTAGAACCCTCAGTACGTTAGGCACATAGGCCGATGGCAATACGGCGAATACCCTAAAGTTCTCGACTATGTATTGCCAACGAGACTTATGCGTAATCCTCTGGTTATAGGAATTTGGCTGCTCCGCGTTTGCGCGGCGCTGCTGGCGGCCGTTTGGCTGTATCAGGACCGTGCAGCTGTTAAGAACTCGGTCGAGAGTGTATCGACGTCTCTGTTTTTCTGGATGGGCGGCGTGGCGTTTGTGCTGTTCGGAATGAGCTCCCGGCGGTCTAGGGCGGACTAGAGTCCGAGGCGCTGCTGGCTGGCAATGAGTACTAGGGCGGGATTCCCACTGCGTTCGTAAGCGCGGAGCACGCTATCGTACTCGGCTTCCGGGAGGCTGACGACAGCGGCGGGCAGCGCGATCGCCTGTCGGTACCAGGCTTGGGGGCTTTCCCGCTGTAGCGAGGCCTGGGCGAGTACATTGATGTACTCGATGAGGATGTTTTCTCGAATGAGACCCCGGGGAGAGGCGATGTAGGCCGCGCCGAACATTTCGGCCTGACGGTCAAAGGACGCTTTGCCGTCGCGAATCCGTTTCAAGTATTCGGCAAAGCGGGTGAACCACTCCGGGGCGTTCTTGTTGCGGGCAAACAGGAGCGATTGGAAAAGCGTTTGGCTTTCGCGATCGTCTTCGAGCCAGCTGCGATTTTGGAGCCCGTCGCCGAAGGAAGGGGGTTTGAGCTCCAGGTTGAAGGCGGCGGCGGCGGCGGCGCGCGTGATGCGTTGCCAACCTTCGGTGCTGCTCTCCTTGCAGGCTTCAGTTTCGAGGTTGCGCTTGACGTATTCGCCGAGGGCGTCGCCGACGGGGAGGGACTTGAATTTGGCGAGGGTGTCCGGCAGGAGGCCAGTGAACAGGCGTTCTTCGCCGGTGAGGCGGGCGAGGGCACCGGAGAGGGCTCCTTTTACGACATCTTCGTCGGCGAGCCAGGCGGCGGGGGAGAGTTCGGCGTGGCTGGAGAGACTTTGGACGAAGGCGAGTTTGTCTTCTGTCTTGCCGAAGATGCGGAGGACGGCGGCGTAGGCGGTGACGTCGTCGTAGGTGCCGTCGGCGCAGGTGATTTTGCGGAGCGTGGGTTTGACAATATCGCGAAAGGCTTTGGCGCCGAGTTCGGGGTCGAGTTGGGTGAGTGCGAAAATAGCGCGGGTTTCGAGCGAAAGGCGGTCGAGGGCGACGTTATCGGCTTTGGCCGGGCCGAGGCCGGGAATGGGGAGGCGGCGGACGGGATCTTTGGCGAGACGGGCGAGTTCGTGGGCTCGGGCGATGAGTTTTTTCTGGGCGGGGAGGCCGGGGATGCGACCCTTTTCGATGAGGCGGAGGAGGGCATCGGCCCCGAGTTCGGGGGCGACTTGGTCTGCGAGGGCCGTGATTTGGGCGACGGGGTCGGCGGCGAGGACGACGGAGGTGAAGAGGAGGGCGCAGATTCGATGCATAGGGTCAGAGTTCCTGATATTGCAGTTGGAAAAGCTTCCAGTAGAGGCCGCGTTGCTGGATGAGTTCAGCGTGGGAGCCGGCTTCGCGAAGTTGGCCTTTGTGGAAGGCGAAGATGCGGTCGGCGTTTTGGATAGTAGAGAGGCGGTGGGCGATGGAGATGGAAGTTCGTCCGCGAAGGAGGCGTTTTTGGGCTTCGCGGATGAGGATTTCGGTGTCGGTTTCGACGCTGGAGGTGGCTTCGTCAAGGATGAGGATTTTGGGTTCGTGGACGAGGGCGCGGGCGAAGCTGACGAGCTGTTTTTGCCCGGTGGAGAGGTTGGCGCCGCGTTCGAGGATGGGTTCCTGGAAACGGCCGGGCAGTTTTTCGATGAAGTCGAGCAGGTTCACTTGGGCGGCGGCGGCGGTTAGCTTGGCTTCGTCGATGCCGGGGGTATCGAGGCTAATGTTGGAGCCGATGGTGCCGGTGAACAGGTAAGGATCCTGGAGAACGATGGCGAATCGGCGACGGAGTTCGAGGGGATCGAAGTGTTGGATGTTGACGCCGCCGATCGAAATTTGGCCGCGCTGAACGTCGTAGAAGCGGAGCAGGAGATTCGTGATAGTGGTTTTGCCCGCCCCTGTATGGCCGACGATGGCGATGGCTTCGCCGGGGGCGATGGAGAAACTGACATCGCGGAGGACCCAGTTTTCGTTGGTGTAGGCGAACCAGACGTGATCGAAAACGATGGTGAGGTCCTCGGGGACGGGGGCGGGGTGGGCGGGGGCGGCGATGATGGGGACGTTGTCGAGCAGTTCGAAGATGCGTTCGCTGGCGGCGGTGGCGGATTGGAGGATGTTGTATTTTTCGCTCAGGTCCTGGATGGGGCGAAAAAAGCGAAGGGCGAATTGGAAAAAGGCGATGAGGACGCCGAGGGAGAGCGTGCCTTGGGGGACCTGCCAGCCGCCGTAGACGAGGATGGCGGCGAAGGCGACCATGCTGAGGAATTCGACGACGGGGTAGAACCAGCCGTAAGCGAAGACGCTTTGCTTGAACGCGACCATGTGTTCGCGGTTGATGGCGGCGAAATCCTGGCGGGCGGCTTCCTCTCGATTAAAGGCTTGGAGGACGGCGATGCCGCTGATATGTTCGCTGAGGAAGGCGTTGATGCGGGCGACGGCAAGGCGAATGCGGCGGTAGCTGGCGGAGACTTGGGCGCGGAACCGCATGGTGGCCAAGTAGACGAGGGGGGTGACGGCGAGGAGGATAGCCGTAAGGCCGGGGCTCATCCAAAAGAGGACGCCGAGGAGCCAGGTGAGCATGATGGCGTCGCCGAGAATGGCGACGAGGCCGGAGCTGAAGAGTTCGTTGAGGGTTTCGACGTCGCTCGTGACGCGGGTGACGAGTCGACCGACGGGGTGTTTATCGAAGTAGGCGATGTCGAGGCGATGGAGTTGGGCCATGAGGTCGCGGCGGAGGGCGAACATCGCGCGTTGGCCGGTCCATTGCATGAGAATGGCTTGGCCGAATTCGGCGAGAAGAATCAGGACGGAAACGCCGAGGAGGAGGAGCGAAAGTTGGGAAATTCCTTCCCAGGCAGCGGGGGCGCGTTGGATGAGGTAGCGGTCGATGGCGATAGCTGTCAGGATGGGGCCGACGGATTCGAGCAAGGAATGAATGGTGAGAAGAACGACGGTGGCAGCGACCTGCTTCCGGTAAGGTTTGAGATAGAACGCGAGGCGGCGCAGAAGCTGGCCGTCATAAAGTTTGCCCTGAACTTGCTCTTGTTCCACCCTTACCAGTTTACTTTGTGCCAACCTGGAAGTTTATGGATGGAGTAATCGTGGCTGGAGTAGTAGTGGTGGATAAGCCCACCGAATGGACGTCGCACGACGTGGTTGGCAAGATGCGTCGGTTGGCGCAGACGAAGCGGGTGGGCCACCTGGGGACCTTGGACCCGATGGCTACCGGAGTGCTGCCGCTGGTGCTGAACCGGGCGACTCGCTTGGCGCAGTTTTTCACGCATGCGGATAAGGTTTACGAGGCGACGATCCGGTTTGGCTTCGCGACGAACTCCTATGACGCGGACGGCGAGGCGACGACGGAGGCGGTGGCGGTGAACTTGGATGCCGCGATTTTGGAGCGGGCGCTGGAAGGGTTTCGAGGGGAGATTATTCAGATGCCGCCGGCGGTTTCGGCGAAGAAGATCAACGGTGTGCCGGCGTATAAGTTGGAGCGGCAGGGGAAGCCGGTGGAGTTGAAAGCGGTGCCGGTGACGATTTACGAGTTGACGCTGCTGGCTTGCGAGGGCGATTCGGCGAAGGTGCGGGTGCATAGCTCGAAGGGGACTTACATTCGGAGCTTGGCGCACGATTTGGGGGTTTTGTTGGGATGCGGGGCGCATCTGTCGGCGCTGCGACGGACGCGGGCGGGAATGTTTACCCTCGACCAAGCGCGGACGTTGGAAGCCTTGGCGGACCCGGCGACGCTCGCGGCGGCGATGATTCCGGCGATGGACCTGTTGCCGGAGTTTCCGCGGGAACGGGTGGACGAAGTGACGGCGGGGTTCATCCGGCAGGGGCGTGATTTTCGGGTGAGCCCGTTTCGGGTGGAGCAGGGGGCGCGGTACGTCCGGGCGGTGGATGGGGCGGGGGAGTTGGTGGCGATTGGAGAAATTGTGCTGCCGAATCTATACCATCCGATGTTGGTGTTGTAGCGCGGAAGATTTTTCGAACACCGATGACGTTTTGCTGGCCGGATGCTTCTTGCACCGATCGCTCGACTGAATGGCGGAACGAATCGAACGGGCGGGAGACCGGTTGGAGAGGGGGGCTGAACGTCAAGGCAAGAAGGCAGAGGCCCGGGCTGAGCGAATTGAACGCCGGGGTTACGCACTACAGTTGGGAACTGGAGCGGGAGGCCGAACGGATTGAAGAAGCGGTGAGGCGGCTAGAACGGGACTTTAGCGCAATCCGTGGGCTTGTAACAGAGCTGATGTCGCGATCATCTGTTCGAGTATGAAGATCATCATAGTTCCTGTAGCGGCATTGGCTCTCCTGCTTGCGGGATGCGCCGAGGACAACGATACGCGAGTTCGTCGGGAGACCGACGAAGCGGTAGAGGCCACCAAACGGGCGGCCAAGGAGACGGGCGACGCGGCGAGGGCGGTCGGCGACAAAGTCGTCGATAAGACCAAAGAGGGGGTCGGCAAGGCGGCCGATGCGACGGAGAGGGCGGCGAAAAAAGTGAAAGATAAAGTGAAGGACTAGCTTTTACTACGCACCAAAGGGGGCGATGGAAGAACACTCATTCGCTTCCCAGCAAAAGAAATCCAGCCCAGCCCATCGGGTGCTCGGGCAGGGTGATCGTCTCGACGCTGATCTTGCCCAAGCGCTGGTGCTGCCAGCGGCACAGCGGCAAGCGCTGAGTACCACCAGATCGGCGTCGAGGCGGAAGGCGTAAAGGTCGGTCGCCTTGAGTTTGGGGTGGTGACTCAAAATAAGATACTCACCATCAGGTCCTTTTGAACCGCTGCAACAGTGGCTCCGGCCCCAGCGAAAAGTGGGGTGTGGTTGCCATATGGTCCCCGCTGGCAGCGTAGTCGGGGTGACGCACATCATGATCGGAACCCATAAGGATGAGCGTAGAGTGGGCCGAGACCGCGCCGGGATTTACGTCGCGAATCAAAGCGTAAAGGGTGTGGTTATGGCCACGTACTTGGCCATAACCAGCGCGGGCGCGTGGAGCGATAGGTAGCTGTTTGATCCCATCACGAATCGGATAGTGATGCTGCTCCCCTCCTTGGATGTCGTGATACAGTCCGCTCACTACGTTTCCATCGCTGCGACGACGACGATTTAGCTTCCCCCTCGGCAACTCCAAGGACCGAATTCTGCCTGGCACCCACACCGAACAGCGAGGAGGCTGTTTTGCACCGCGACTAAGATACTATATCGAGATGCCGCGTAAGTTCACTGGTAGTTGTTTGAGGTGGACCCCATTGGCTAGACACGAAAGTAAGTGAGTCTTAAGTGTATCGAGGGGCTGATTACCGAGACCAGGATGACACAGTTGGTCACGATTAGGTAAACTGTTTTCCACCTGAGTGGAGGATAGGGCAACGC
>JANXMS010000393.1 GCA_025354525.1 Acidobacteriota bacterium | reverse complement strand
AAACCAAAAGCAGGTTTTCACTCTCCTCCCACCGCCCTTGGAAATCGCTACAAGGCCCGATTTCCACATTCCCACCGCCGCGACGGCGATGCTGTCGCTTCCCCGCTCAAACACTAACAGGAGCACCGCATATTCCGAGGTTCCCTCATGGATTCGCGACACCATCGAACCCGGCATCTCCAACACCCAAATGCCGTCGCTTCGCTTCCCTCGTCCTTACCCACACCAAACAGCGAGGAGGCGCCAAAACCCTGCCCGAGCCCATTTACCGCCCCAATCGCGTGTTCCAACTGCAAACACGCCATAAACTCCAGTGCCTCCCGCAATCGGGCCAAGGCATCGCCAAGGTCCGAGAACGCCGATTCCTATCAGCCGCCGCCCTTTGTCTCGTAGGTCGCACCGCCGCCGATCAACCTCGTATAATGTCCAGTAACGCCACTCCAGGAACAGTTCCTCATGACAAAACTCCTTTTTCTCTTCCTAACCCTGGCTCTAACCAGCGCCTGGTCTCAACGCATCACCGACCGTCGTACCGCCGAAATCCGCGGCGGCGGCGGAGACGGAAAATGCACCATCGAAGTCGAAGTCGATGACGTCGCCGAAGTCGAAATCTCCGGTCGCAACGCAACCATTCGTACCCTGAACGGCGCACCCGCCACGTTCCGTCGTTTCCAGTGCAATCAGGAAATGCCCCTCCGTCCCAACGATTTTCGCTTCAAAGGAATTGACGGCCGCGGCCGACAGGATCTGATCCGTTCGGCCGACAACGGCGGTCGCGCCGTCATTCGCATCGAAGACAGCAAGGGTGGCAGCGAAGGCTACACTTTTGATATCTTCTGGCGCGGCGGCAGCGCCGGCGGATTTAACAGCGGAGCCGGTCGCTATGACAACGGCGGCAACAACAACGGCGGCGGCTGGAATAACGGCAGGAATAACGGCCGTAACCAAGGCGGCTGGAACAACGGCTGGGGCGACGGTAGTGGCTGGAACAACAACGGAGATTTCAACTTCAGCGGCGGTCGCCGCGGCAGCGGCAGCTATCGCGACCGCAACGGCAACACCCGCCGTCTCGACCAAGCCCGCGTCGTCGTCCAGGGCAACGGCAGTCTCACCGTCGAATTCCAAACCGACAATGGCCGCATGACGTTCAATGGAACCGTCGAACGTCGTCAAGGTCGACGCATCTATTCCCGAGTCAGCTCCAGCGGCATGTCCGGCGAAATGGAAATGGAGATGGGTTCTGAAAACACCGTCAACCGCATCACCATCCGCGACATCGATCTCAATTGGGCCAACTAGGCTCGCGGACGCACCCATCCCGCGCTTCGCCCTCCTGTCGATAATCACGAAAAGGCTGGAACCATTTAAGAAATATTCCGTACTCTAAGCATGCTGTCACTAGTCGATTATCGACAGGAGAACATGCCAAGACAAGAATCCCCCCTCCAGTCCGAAATGGTTCCAGGAACCCTGGACATGCTAATCCTTCGGACGCTCCTCCTGAGCCCCGCCCATGGTCAGACCATCGCCCAGGCCATCGAACGCGGCTCGCACGAGGTCCTCCAGGTCGAACACGGCTCTCTCTACCCCGCGCTGCGCCGTCTCGAGAACCGCGCTTGGGTCGCTTCCTTCTGGGGAACCTCCGAGAACAATCGCAAAGCCAAGTACTACCGGCTCACCCCGGAAGGCAAGAAGCAACTGGTCGTCCAAAGCTCCCGCTGGGACGAACTCGTCCGCGCCATCGGCCGCATCATGAAGCCAACCCCGGAGCAACAGGGATGAACTGGCACCGATTCTTTCACCGCGAAAAAGCGGACGCCGAACAGCGCGAAGAAATCGAACTCTACCTGGAACTAACCACCCAGGAGTTCATCGACCGCGGAATGGAGCCCTCAGCGGCCCAAGCAGCCGCCCGCCGAAAGCTCGGCAACCCAACCCAGATCCTGGAGGAGGTATATCGAATGAACACGCTCAATTTCCTTGAAAGCACCCTGCGTGACGCACGCCAAGCACTACGGATGATTCGCGCCCGGCCCGGTTTCAGCGCTTCGGTTCTACTCTCCCTCGCTCTCGGCATCGGTGCCAATACCGCCATCTTCTCCGTCGTCAACGGCGTCTTGATCCGCCCCTTGCCCTACCCCGAACCCGACGCGCTCGTCAGCGTCACCAACACCTTCGTAATCCACGGGCGGCGCTTCGAAAACGCGCAACTCTCGCCCGGCATGTACTCGACCGCCAAGGAAAACTCGCGCGTATTTGACAAGTTCGGCGTTTGGACGCCCGGCGCGGCCACGGTATCGGGCCTAGGAAACCCTGAACAGATCAATACCGTCACCGCTACCCAGGGCGTGCTCCCCACCCTGCGCGTCCCTGCCGCTCTCGGGCGCTGGTTCTCCCTCGAAGACGACACCGCCGGCACTCCGGAAACCGTCATTCTCAGTCACGGTTACTGGCAGCGAAAGTTCGGCGGTGCAAACGATATCCTGAATCGCACCATCGTCATCGATTTCATTCCACGCCAGATCATTGGAGTCATGCCGCCGGACTTCCGATTCCTGGATCGCTACCCCGATGTGCTTCTTCCGCAGCGCTTTCCTAGCTCCGGACTGAAGGTGGATTCCTTCGGCTACAACGGAATCGCCAGGCTGAAGCCCGGCACCAAGTTCGCTATAGCCAATCAGGACACCGCGCGGGTTTGGGCAACCTGGGCCGAGACCGAGCGGCTCACCAAAATGTTCAAGGACCTCGCCGTCCAGCCCAACCTCCACCCTCTCAAGCAGGATGTTGTCGGCGACATCGGCACCGCGTTAGCGGTTGTCATGGCCGCTTTGGGCCTGGTGCTTCTGCTGGTTTGCGCCAATGTCGCCAACCTGGTTCTGGTTCGTGCCGAGGCCCGCCGACAGGAGTTCGCCATCCGCGCTGCGCTCGGTGCCGGCTGGGGGCGAATCGCCCGGGAACTTCTCGTCGAGAGCCTTATCCTCGGTGCCCTCGGAGGTGCTCTGGGGCTGTTCCTCGCCTATCTGGGTCTACAACTTCTAGTATCCCTCGGGCCGGGCACTCTGCCCCGGCTCAAAGAGATCTCTCTCGATGCGACCGCCGTCGCCTATGTCATCGTCTGCTCGCTTGCGCTAAGCCTCCTGTTCGGCTTCGCGGCCGTCCTGAAATGCGGCAACCCCGGTCGGTTGCAGAACGCCCGAGGCACCACCCAATCAGCCGGCCAGCGGCGAGCCCAAAGCGGGCTCGTTGTCATCCAAGTCGCGCTGGCGCTCGTCCTCCTCGTAGCGTCCGGGCTGATGATCCGAACCTTCCTCGCCTTGCAAGCGGTCCAGCCCGGCTTCACCCATCCCGAGCAGATTCAAACCGTCCGCCTCTCCATCCCCGAAGCCCTGATTCCGGAGCCGGACCAAGTCATCCGCCAGCAAGCCGACCTCGTCGAAAAACTAGCGACAATCCCCGGCGTCACCGCTGTCGGCTTCGCCAGCGGCTTGCCGATGGAAGGGGAGTATTCGAACGGTATGTTGGTCGCCGCCGAAGGCATAACACCAGCGGACCAGGTGCCCCCGAACCGGTTTGTCCGCAGACTCTCCCCCGGCCTCTTGGCGGCCCAGGGCACACGGATGGTCGTCGGTCGCGATTTCATGTGGGACGATGTCTTCGGCCAACGAGCGGTGGTCACCGTCTCCGAAAACATGGCCCGCGAGAACTGGGGAGATCCTGCCAACGCGCTCGGCAAGCGAATCCAAACGGGCGGCGTCGGCCCCTGGCTGGAGGTCGTAGGCGTTGTAGAAAATGTTCATATGGATGGGGTAGACCGGCCCGCCCCACCCATGGTCTATCTGCGCGCTGGCGTCGATCAACCCACCCGCCCGGGCCGCAAAGGGACGGTTCGCCGCGAAGCCACCTTTGCCATTCGCAGCGAGCGCGGCAGCACCCAAGCGTTCCTGCAAGAAGTTACCGCCGCCGTCAAAGCCGTCAATCCCGACCTCCCCCTCGCCAAGGTCCGGACGCTCGATGAGGTTTACCGCCTCTCCACGGCCCGCACCTCCTTCGCCCTGGTTCTGCTGGGCATCGCCGGTTCCATGGCGTTGGTCCTGGCGATCATCGGGCTCTACGGCGTTCTGGCCTACGCCGCAGCGCAGCGGAAGCAGGAAATTAGCATCCGCTTGGCCCTGGGCGCTGCGCCCAACACGATCACGGCGTTGTTCCTCCGCCAAGGTTTGGTGCTGGCGAGCCTCGGCTCCGTCATCGGCATAGCCTCGGCGGCCGCTTTATCCCGCAGCCTCTCTTCGTTGCTCTTCGGGGTCAGCCCGCTCGACCCGATCACGTTTGTCACAGCCGCCTCAATCATCATCGCGGCGGCCGCCACCGCCAGCTACCTCCCCGCCCGCCAAGCCGCCTCCGTCGATCCCATGGACAACCTCCGTAGTGACTGAACCCAGCGCCCCGGCCTAGCAACAGCATTTCGAGCAGTCCGTGAATCTCAATTCCCTTCACTAGCTCTTTTCACGACCAATCTCGATTCGTCACAATGCGTGATCGTGGAAATGTCACGCGCCAACGTAACAGTTCCGAGGTCGCTTTGCCTCTCCCGGATAGCTGGCGAAGGGGGCTAAGAAAATTGAAACAAAGGCTTGTATTTTATAGACGCCTGGAATAACATCCTTCCAGAGGGGAGATGTTTCCCATAGCTCCAAGACTAGTTTTTACCACTTGCTTATATTTATGAAATTAATGCCCCCCCCCCCCCACACACACACGCTCACACCGTAATTCGACTCTCCTTTTACTTTTAGCTATTCCAACCGTTGGCTGCTTCCCTCTCAACGGTCAAGCTACCCCACCCGTTACCGTCGGCCCCGTTCTCGAATCGTCCACCAACAAGAACGTCTTCCCAAGACTTCATTTGGCCGTTCCCACTGATGATCTAAATAGAGCTTTCTTGGCCCGCCTCGCCCAAGTCAATGAGCGGGTTTCCAAGTTGCCGCCGGAAACCGCGGACGTCGAGTTGAGAAGCATCGCACGGCAACTAGGGCTGGCCAAGGGAGATATTCCGCACGTGTTTCGGGAAGCCGCCCGCTTCGCTCAGGAAACTAAGCAAGCCGAAATTGCGCGGCTATCGATTCCAGAGTTTAGGCCCGAACAGGCTGCCATCAATTTTGGCCGAGAACGGTCACGATTAGTCCGAGAGGGAATGGACCGGCTGAACGGGGCGCTCGATATCCGGGCTCGAAATCGGCTTCAGGCTTACATTCACACCAGTGGCGATCTGCGTTCGCCGGCAAGCGTCAAGCAGGCGGACTCCAAATGAGAGCCAGTATTGGGTGGCTATCCCTTTTGCTATTACCCTGCCTTGTAGTTGCTCGGCCCTATCCGACTGGGATCGCGCCCCCTACTAACACGCTCGGGAACGGAGGAACTTTCGTCTTTGGCTTTCAACCAGATGGCCTTACCCAAAGACCAATCTCTACCGTCTACATGGCCATCGAGACCAGTCCAGGATCCGATGGCTGCTACTTCTCCTACTGGCCACAATCCAGATCACTCTATCTCGCTGATCAAGCCGGGAATGCGGTGGGCCCGATGACTCCCGGCAGCAATGGGCAACTTCAGAATTCCCAATGCCGCATCTCTGGCTTGGCTTCTTATGGCTCCGTCGGCCCGGATGGCGAAGTCAACGTCGGGATCTCCATAACGTTCACAAATGCGATGCCGCAGGGGACCAAGCCACTCTGGTCGGCTGCGCTGGACGGGGTAGATAACTCTGGCTGGGTGAAGAATATCGGCGGATTCTACTGCATCCGCGTTTGCAGCCCCGCGGCCCAGCCTCCGCCTAATTCTGAGACATTCGCCCCTTCCACCCGGTCCGGAATTTATGAGAGTTTCGCCTTCGAATTCTCCGACGCCAATGGCGCATTTGATATTGATACCGCCACGGTCCTAATCAATGGTCCGCTGGATAGTCGGGACGCCTGTAACCTAACCTTTGATCCTCAGGCGGCGGGAGGCGGGGGAGTGCTGTATTTCGTCACCGACCCGGGACCCGGCGGACAAGTGACGATCGCGACCATTTTCCCTGGGAACGCCGCAACGTCGGCAAGCAATAATCAATGCGAGGTTCGCGGGGAAAACGTCAGCGTCAGCCGAATCGGAGCCATCCTGCGTCTCTCCATATCCATTACTATGAGAGGTGCTGGCGCAAAATAGATATTCATGGCTGCGCAGGATCTACAAGGCGGAAATTCGGGCTGGGCAAGCCGAGGGACTTGGTATGCCGCCACGTCGCTCGAGCAAATCTCGCGCCTCAATCCGAACTGCGGGAACGCGTTTTCCTGTACAGACTATTCAGGAATTCTATCGCCCATAGTGACCAACCCATCACAACCTTCGCTGCAGATTGGTCCGATAAAATCGGAGAATGTAACGACGAGCACTGCTACTATAATCTACGGTGATTTCCGGCTCGAGTCGAGGCGCCTGATCGGTGTGAGCAGTTGCCCCACATCTCTTCTCGTCGGGGAGACTACCGGGTCTCCTCCCGTGGGCATTGAGGTTGGTAATACGTATACGCAAGCGGCGGCAAGCCAAACGTTGGTCACTCCGGTGATCACCCGGCTCCTTTCGGATCCCTCCTTTGGCCCGGGCTTCTATTACTTCAGGTTGTCATTCAGAATCACCGCGACCAGCAGAAGTAATGCAAATCTGTCGGTCGTTTCCGTTCACTCGATCAACTCACGTTGTGTGCGCGCCGGCTTTGCCCCTCAAATTACTGGAATTCGCGACGATGCTACTGGACTCGAAGATGAAATCAAACGTGGCGGATCTGGTCCGTACCTTCAAATTTACGGCAACAACGTGCAAGGAACGTTTGGGTCATCCATTAGCCCCTCCACGGGAATAGCCCAGTGGGCAATTACCGGAGTGTATCCTGCCTCGGGTCAAGTCAATCTAAGCTATTCAGTACAATCCAGCGCTCCAACAGGTGAAAGAGCGGTTACCCTTTCAAACGGAATCGGTGCCTCACCGCCTTGGCCCATATGGATCACAGATCCGTCGCCGCAGATTACTTCAGTAACACCCGATAGGCCCTGGCAGCCCGGAGAGACCATTACGGTTCAGGTAAACGGGAAAGGATTCGGGAGCGATCCCATCGTCACCTTAAGAGCTACGGATGCTGACACCAACGCCTGTCTCGGCTCTGAATCGGTCTCCATCATTGGCCCTGCGCCGGGCACGGCGCGAGATAGCCAAATAACGTTTATGAAATCGATACCCGCGGATTCTGTGACTTGTAACTTCGACCTACAAATCACCTCTAGCGGCCTCAGTGGCTCTTTCTTCCAGGGAAGGCAGAGCGCGCCGCGGAGTGAACAAGCTATCTTTGACATGTTCGTGGGCAGGTCGAGAGCACCGCGCTTGATCGTCTACATTGTTCGCGGAATCTCTGACAACCATAATTCCCTCGCTAATCTCAAAAGAAATATTGAACGTCTGCCCGGGTTTACTGGGCTAACAATTAATCGGGAGGTTAACGCCACGTTTGATTTCTTGGAATGCGCCTCGATTGCGACGGGTGCTGAGCGATTGGTGCAACACATTCGCAGTCGAATATTTCAGCCAGGAGATCGGATCGCGCTAATCGGTCATAGCATGGGATGGCTAATTATTCGTCGAATGTTGGCTCAGGGTCTTTTGTATTCAAATACGACCACGATCTATCCTCCAATAGTCGGTTTAGTAACCCTTGGTACGCCACATTTGGGTTATCTATACAAGTCGGTCGACAGTTCCGTGAAATGTGCGATCCAATCTCAAGAAATGGAGAGTCATCTGGATATCGCTACCCCCGGTATAACTCTCCAGCCATGGATGCTGAGCCAGTTTCTCTTTGGCCTTCGCGACACTTGGTCGCTTAGTCAAGTAGCAGGAAACTGGTTGGCGATAGCCGGTAGAGCCTGTGACCGCCCTGTTCGGAATATCGGTGCGCCCGAGAATGGATGTAGATCGACGAATCCATTTAGCGATTCGGTAGTTTGCGTAGACAGCGCAGGCCTTCTCTATCCAGGCGCTGGAATGACTCCAACCTCAAGTTACAATGATCCCGAGGGAGAATTTCAACACGGAGTGGATGTTGGATTCAGTACCGGACTGAACGTGCTGTGCGGTCAACAGACGCCACGCAAACTGTCCTTAACGGATCCGCCGTTCGTCTCCGACCTGTTCAATAAAATAAGGGATTTTTTAAATGCGCTCTAATCGTGTCTTCATCCTGACCTTGGTCTTGACCTCATCGTCCATGGTGTTCTCACAAACCGTAAAGTTCGAAGAGAGAAGCGACGGAGAATTGATGGCTTTCATGAAGAGGCAACTCGCTGCTGATTTGCCCATAGGGAGGTTTTCAGTGGACGGATTTGACATCGAGCCAAATATAGAGATCCTACGACTGGTCCGGAGTAAAGACTGGGCGTTAGAGATGATATTTGAGGTGGACCCCATTGGCTAGACACGAAAGTAAGTGAGTCTTAAGTGTATCGAGGGGCTGATTACCGAGACCAGGATGACACAGTTGGTCACGATTAGGTAAACTGTTTTCCACCTGAGTGGAGGATAGGGCAACG
>JANXMS010000349.1 GCA_025354525.1 Acidobacteriota bacterium | reverse complement strand
CCACCGGCCCCCCCCTCCGCCAACGCCGTACCCATATGGATCAGATTGAACGGCCGATTCCGCCCAATCGCATCCACCGAAAAACTGCCCTCCAACCGCGTCGCTAACACAAACGCCTCCTCCGGACTCAAATCCACCACCAGATCCACATCCTGCGTCGCCCGCGAAACCTCATACGCCCCACTCGCAATACTGCCCCCCACCGCAAACGGCAGTTCCATCTCCTCCAGCGCCCTCTGAAGCTCCCCGTAAGCCTCCTGAACCGCAATCACGCCGCCCCCCTCGGCCCGTACATCTTTTCCGCCCGCTCCACGCCGTAATAAGCCTCCACCATCCGCCGCTTAACCTCCCCCTCCGATATCCCCGGCTCCTCCCGCCGCAAATTCGCCACAAACATACTCCTCACCAGCGCCGTCATCTCCAACGCCCGCGCAATCTGCTGCCCCGGTGTCCGCTCCCGCTGCAACCGCATCCACACCGCCCGCGACTTCTCATCCGTATCCGAATCCACCCTCCCAGTCTCGCACCGTTGTATCCTTGAACTTCCCCCCCCCGTCGCCCCCAACCGCGTCTCCGCTGACGCCCGCTCGCTTCCAAACTCACATGAAACCCCTACTCCCCATCCTCCTCGCCGCGGCCCTATTCACCAGCTGCCAAAAGTCCGAATCCACCGCCAAAGCCGCCGGCGAACCCACCGCCCCCGCCATCGGCGTCAAGCTAGCCACCGCCACCCTCCGCTCCGTCCCCGTCGAAATCAAAGCCATCGGCAAAGTCGAAGCCTACGCCTCCGTCACCGTCAAATCCATCCTCACCGGAACCCTCATCAAAGCCCACTTCGCCGAAGGCGCCACCGTCAAAAAAGGCGACCTCCTCTTCGAAATCTTCGCCCGCCCCTACGAAGAAGCCATCCGCCAATGGGAAGCCAACATCGCCCGCGATAAAGCCCTCCAAGCCCAAGCCGAAGCCAACCTCACCTCCGCCCAAGCCGCCGAAGCCTTCCACTCGCTCCAAGCCGCCCGCTACGAAAAACTCGCCGCCTCCGGCATCGGCTCCCGAGAACAAGCCGACCAAACCGCCTCCGAAGCCCGCGCCCGCCGCACCGCCGTCCGCGCCGTCTCCGCCAACATCGACTCCATCAAAGCCACCATCCTCGCCGACCAAGCCTCCCTCGAAAACGCCAAACTCAACCTCTCTTACTGCTTCATCCGCTCCCCCCTCTCCGGCCGCACCGGAGACCTCCACCTCAAACCCGGCAATATCATCAAAGCCAACGACTCCGACCTCGTCACCATCAACCAAACCCAGCCCACCTACGTCACCTTCACCATCCCCGAAATCCGCCTCGCCACCCTCCGCCAACGCATGAACGCCGGCGCCCTCCCCGTCTCCGCCGCCATCCCCGGCGACCCCAAACCCGCCCCCCAAGGCCTCATCACCTTCCTCGACAACTCCGTCGACGCCGCCACCGGCTCCATCCGCCTCAAAGCCACTTTCCCCAACACCGACACCCGCCTCTGGCCCGGCCAGTTCGTCAACGTCAACGTCCTCCTCGAATCCCTCCAAAACGCCGTCGTCATCCCCGCCGCCGCTCTCCAAAATAGCCAAACCGGCAACTACGTCTACGTCCTCACCGACAAGCAAACCGTCGAACTCCGCCCCGTCACCCTCGGCCCCCGTGTTGACCGCGACGTCGCCATCGAATCCGGCCTCCGCGCCGGCGAAAAAGTCGTCATCGAAGGCCAACTCCGCCTCGCCCCCGGCTCCAAAGTAAAGGCTGCGTCATGATCAACTCCCACAACTCCTCCGGCTTCACCGGCCTCTTCATCCAACGCTCCGTCGCCACCACCCTCATCATGGTGGCCATCACCCTCTTCGGTGCCGTCGCCTACAAATTCCTCCCCGTCTCCGACCTCCCCAACATCGATCTCCCCACCCTCGTCGTCGCCGCCTCCCTCCCCGGCGCCAACCCGGAAACTATGGCCTCCGCCGTCGCCACCCCCCTCGAACGCCAGTTCTCCACCATCGAGGGCCTCGACTCGATGAACTCCACCAACACCCTCGGCTCCACCGGCATCACCCTCCAATTCGCCCTCACCCGAGACCTCGACGCCGCCGCCCAGGACGTCCAAGCCGCCATCACCCAAGCCGGTCCCCTCCTCCCCCCCGGCATGACCAACCCGCCCACCTTTAAGAAGGTGAACCCCGCCGACCAACCCGTCCTCTACCTAGCCCTGACTTCGAAGATCCTCCCCCTCTATCGCCTCCACGAATACGCCGACACCATGATGGCCCAGCGCATGTCCATGGTCCCCGGCGTCGCCCAGGTCCAAATCATGGGCGCCCAGAAATACGCCGTCCGCGTCCAAGTCAACCCCAACGCCCTCGCCTCCCGCGGCATCGGCATCGACGAAGTCGAAACCGCCATCCGCCGCCACAACGTCAACATCCCTTCCGGAACCCTCTATGGAAAGGACCAAATGGTCACCATCCATACCACTGGCCAGCTCCGCGACGCCGACGCCTTCAAACCCATGATCGTCGCGTCCATCGGCGGAACCCCCGTCCGCCTCGACGAAATCGCGACGGTCCTCGACTCCGTCGAAGACGACAAATCCTACTCCTGGTTCAACACCCCCACCAACACCGAACGATCCATTACACTAGCCGTCCTCCGCCAACCCGGCACCAACGCCGTCGAAGTCGCCGACGGGGTCAAAGCCCTCTTCCCCGGCTTCAAAGCCACCCTCCCCCCGACGGTAACCCTCACCATCCTCACAGACCGAGCCGTCTCCATCCGCGAGTCGTTTGAAGACGTGCAGTACACCATGTTCCTGACCCTAGGCCTGGTCATCATGGTAATTTTCCTATTCCTGCGCAACGTCTCCGCCACCATCATCCCCTCCCTAGCCCTGCCCATCGCCGTCTTCGGAACGTTCTCTGTCATGTACCTCTGCAACTACAGCCTCGACAACCTGTCGATGATGGCCTTAATCCTCGCCATCGGCTTCGTAGTGGACGACGCCATCGTCGTCCTCGAAAACATCGTCCGCCACATGGAGCTGGGCACCCCGCCCCTCCAAGCCGCCTTTGACGGAGCCAGAGAGGTCAGCTTCACCATCGTTTCGATGACGGTCTCCCTAGCCGCCGTCTTCATCCCGTTGTTATTCATGGGAGGCATCTTAGGCCGCCTCTTCCGCGAGTTCTCCGTGACCATCGTCGTAGCGATTCTCGTGTCCGGCTTCGTGAGCGTAACACTTACTCCGATGCTAGCCGCCCGCTTCCTCAAGCCCCATCATGGAAGCCACGGCAAGCTCTACATGTTCACGGAGCGCATCTTCGACGGCATGTTGCACGTCTACGACATAACCCTAAAATGGACGCTCCGCCACCGCCCCGTCGTCCTGGCCGCCAGCGCAGCGATTTTGGTCGGAACCGTCTATCTCTTTCAAATAGTCCCCAAAGGCTTCATCCCCACCGAAGACCAAGGCAACATCTTAGCGATCGTGGAAGCCCCTCAGGGAACGTCCCACCTGGCCATGGCGGAAAACATCCAGAAGCTAGCCGACATCGGCCGACAGGACCCAGCGGTAGAGGCATTTTTCAGCGGAATGGGAGGAACCTCCGGTGCCGTAGCCACCGGAGGCCCCAATTTCGGCCGAATGTTCTTCCACCTAATCCCCCTCCACGAAAGGAAGGAATCCGTAGAGCAAGTAATCGCAAGGCTCCGCCCCAAACTCAACGCCCTGCCGAACATGAGAGTCTTCCTCCAGAACCCGCCGACCATCCGCATCGGAGGATCGCTCACCAAGAGCTTATATCAATACACTCTCCTAAGCAGCGACACAAATACCCTCTACAAATCTGCTCCAGAACTGGAAAAGGAGATGGCCAAGATTCCCGGCCTGATGGACGTAACTTCAGACCTCCAAATAAAGAACCCCGAGCTTCACGTAATAATCGACCGAGACAAAGCCGCGACGCTGCACGTAACGCCCGAGCAGATAGAGAACGCCCTTTTCGACGCCTACGGCCCCCGCTGGATCTCGACGATCTACGCCCCCGACAATCAATATAGGGTCCTAATGGAAGTAGAGCGCCCTTTCCAATCCAATCCCGGAGACGTATCCAACCTATACGTCCGCTCGACGGACGACAAACTAGTCCCCATCGACAGCCTAGTGAGGATGGAGGCCAAAGCCGGCCCCCAAGCGATCAACCACTACGGCCAATTGACAGCAGTAACAATATCCTTCAACACGGCCCCCGGCACCTCCCTGGGAGACGCGGTCGAGAAGATCGAAGCGGTAGCCGACCAGACCCTCCCGACGAACGTGAGCCGAACATTCCAGGGGACAGCCGCCGCCTTCCAGCAATCCTCGAAGAACCTGATGCTCCTCCTGGCCGTAGCCATCTTCGTCGTCTACATTGTGCTGGGAATCCTATACGAGAGCTTCATCCACCCGATCACGATCTTAAGCGGCCTCCCCTCCGCCGGCTTCGGAGCCCTCCTGACGCTATACATCTTCAAACTAGACCTAAACATCTACAGTTTCGTAGGCCTAATCCTCCTGGTCGGCATTGTCAAAAAGAACGCAATCATGCAAATCGACTTCGCCCTGGAAGCCGAAAGAAGCGAAGGCAAAACGCCTTACGAGGCAATCTACGAAGGCTGCCTAGTCCGTTTCCGCCCGATCATGATGACCACGATGTGCGCCCTCCTCGGCGCCCTCCCCATCGCCCTAGGCCAAGGAGCCGGAGGAGAATCCCGCCGCCCGTTGGGCCTGTGCGTGGTGGGAGGCCTCCTCTTCTCCCAGCTAATCACCCTCTACCTGACGCCCGTAGTGTACCTATACCTAGCGAAGGTCCACAGCCGAATCAGCCGTCCGAAAATGAGCGCCACCAGCCCCGGAGAAAGAGCCTACGCCCCCACCGGACACTAAACGAGTACCCGATCAAGTACCTCGCTGACGACAATGAGCGGATTCCAGATAATGTCAATCGCGCGCGCCGCTTCCCACTATAATGGGTTTTTCGCCATTTGCTCACCCTGCCATCTTGCGGAAGTAGCGACATCACCATGAGGATCCTAAAGCCGCGCCTGCGGCAGAGCCTTCGAGAGATCGAACGACAACTTCGGAATCTTGAATGGGAGAATTCGGCATATACACTCCAGCTTCCAAGAACAATCCATCTTGAGAGCGAATGGCTTGAATTCTCGTTTCTGCAATATCTGCTCACCGTACGAGATTCTTCACCGGATTCGACCCTTGTACTATCCGAGCAGCATCCCGATCCGTTGAGAAATGTCCTTGAATCAACAAGGAGCTGGCCGGGACGACTTGCCGTTTCATTCTCTCGAAACATTACGGGTGCTGAGTCAAGAAGGGACCTTACGGCAGAACGATTCTCTGCAATGAGTGCATTTGACAAAGCCAATCCTCCTGCGCCGGGCGAACTCCCCGTGAAAGGAAGATCGGCCACGCTGTTGTGCTTTGATGCCGCTGGAGCAAATAGCAACCCTTGGCTCTACCCATCTATCGCAGGGGCCGTGCTGCCTTGGGGGCCAGATGTATTTGCGAACCTTACGCGAGAAATAATCCTCCAGCTGTTGCAGCATTTTCCTACTCCAGGAACACTCCTCTTGCCCACATCAAGGGAGGTCGGTCACGTAATTTACGAGCTATTTCTCAATACTCATGATTGGGGTAGGCACCGTCTCGACGATAGTATCATCGCCAATTCGGTGAGGGGCGTCTCATTCACCTTGCTCGGGAAACTACCTAGCGCGGACACTCTGCCGATCGCCCTGAGAACCTACGTATCGCGACTTACGGCAACGCCGCCTAGCGAGCTCCGCTTTCTCGTGATTGGAGTCATTGACGGTGGAGTAGGACTTCCCGCGCGATTTGCCGGTCGTCACTTCACTTCAACTGAAACTAAAAGTGAATTTGCGACTGTGTTACAGTGCTTCGAGAAACACGCAACGGCCACTGGTAGAGAGGGCCGCGGAATCGGACTAACCAGCGTGGTCGCGCTGCTAAGGGCGCTAAGGGCCTTCGTGCGCATCAGAACCGGTCGATTGCACCTATATCAAGATTTCTCGAGGACCGCCGACGCCTCGGCTTCGGACTCACCGCTCAACTTGTACGACTGGAACACGCTGAGCCCAAGCATTTCTTCCAGTGCGCAGGTCACCGGGACTCTGTACGAAATATTCATTCCTCTTCGGGGATCGCACTGAATGAGAACGGACACTTTCATGTTCGACGTTCGCCCGCAGAGGGGACGCGGCATGCGAACGATTACGTGTGTTCACGTTCCCGGTCCATCGCACTCCGCAGTACTATTCGCGGATGCAATCAAGCGGCACTTCGAAACGAGGTTGCCTTCAACTGGCTTGCTCCTACTTGGCCTCAAAGTCCACGAGAGCCATTTGCTAGGAGTACTCACTGTTGTCCAAATTAGCCAAAAACCGTGATTAGCGGCGTTGAAAGCAAAGCATTTGCTTCGGTGCGATTCTCTATTTGCGGTTGAGGTTGGTTATCGGAGCCGATTATTGGGTTGTTATGCTGTCCAACTTCGCATTC
>JANXMS010000263.1 GCA_025354525.1 Acidobacteriota bacterium | reverse complement strand
GCGGCGACCACCCTTTCAAAAAGGGGGCGCGGAACTTGCTGGAGAATCTGACTGAAAATGCTGGATACTCGTGACAGGGGGTGTAGCCTCGTTGAGGTAGGATCGTTCTTGCTGGAACTCCTTTCTACCCTAATAGGGCTTCACCCCCCAAACACTTGACCTAATTTGGACACGAGTGTGACTGAGGGCGAGATCGAAGTGCTGCTGGAAAGGGCCAAGGAGCGCTTTCCGGACGCGCGACCGCGGGTGATTTCCGACAACGGGCCGCAGTTCGTCGCCAAGGAATTTAAGAACTTCATCCGGATTTCAGGAATGACGCACGTTCGCACGTCGCCCTACTATCCGCAATCGAATGGAAAAATCGAGCGTTGGAATGGAACCATCAAAAGCGAGTGCATTCGGCCCGGAGTGCCGTTGTCGCTGGCCGACGCCAAACGGCTCATCGAACAGTATGTTGCGGCGTATAACGAAAAGCGGTTGCACAGCGGCATTGGTTATGTGACGCCAAAGGACATGATGGACGGAAAGCGAGCTGAAATCCATGCGGCGCGGGACCGGAAGCTGGAGCAGGCGCGGGAACAGCGGGAGTTAGCGGAGCGTCCGGAGTTAGCCGTACGGAGTAAGTTACTTTTGTCCTCGCAAAATGCGGCGGCTTAGTCGATAAGAGTCTTGTCAGGTGAAACGGAAGCAAGCTCTGCGGGGACGCAACTTAGCCGAGGGATAGCCGGATGGGCTCATCGAAACGATGAAAAACCAGGGTGGTGCACGAACTGAACCACCCGCAATTCGCCACATCGGGTCGATAGACCCAGATGCCTTGAAAATCCCCGCCCGCAGGGCGGAATCTTCCCTCTAACGCCACCTTCACATCCTCATCTTCACGCTGAGCCAAGACACAACATTGGTTAACCTTTGATCCGCTCCACCGGCCCTGGAGGCTACTCCTGTCGCCACTCAATGGTTGAATCCAACCTATCCAGCAGGTTCCGCACGATCTGCCGTGCTTGCTAAGGGACGCTCGGACGACACCGCGACCACTGATACCTGCTCCAACATCCGCTAATCTTTGATCCGCTCCAGCGGCCCTGGAAGCTGCTCCTGTCGCCACTCGATGGTTGAATCCAACCTATCCAGCAGGTTCGGCACGATCTGCCGTGCTTGCTAAGGGACGCTCGGACGAACCGCGACCACCGATACTTGCTCCAGCATCGGCCAAGTGGCGTTAGCCGCTTCCTTCCGCTCCACCGGCCCTAGGGGCTGCACCGTCGTCCGGGTCGGCGGCACCTGCGGGAAGAAGCTCCCATATATGCCATTCATCTTTCCGAATTCGGCCAAGTCATCCACGTAGACGTTGGACTGCACGCAGTGGCTGAAATTCAACCCGGCTTCTTCCAAACCATCCAGCAGATTCCGCATCGTTTGCCGCACCTGCAATTCAACCGTCGAAGCATATATCCCAAAGTTCGGCCCCGGGACAAAGCCCGACTTCGCCGAGCAATAGAGCGTATCACCGGCCCAGACACAAGGGCTCGCGGTCTTACTCGGAGCCATGTTCCGCGGCCGTATCACGCGCCTGTCTCTGCGGTCTTTCACGGCGACCCCAGTGATCGCGACCTTCGCCCCACCCGGCAGTTCGTTGACCACCAGCGCCGCCCGCGCCGGCGCATCGCCCGCCGCAAACAGCGGCGCATACGCAGCATTTAGCGCCGCCATCGATACATCCGGAGTCACGTACACGTTAACAAAAACCAAATTCCCAAGATCGGGAACTGCTTTCTTCAGCAGGTCGAGCGCCGCCGCGGGGGTCGTCGCATACTGGCCGGGGATGTAAACCCGGTCCAGGGTCTTGGTGGTCGCCACCGCGTTGATCTCCACCGGCGTCTCCGTCGGCATCCGCTTCACACCTAACACCGCCCGCATTGGACCGGCTCCAGGGAAGTACTCTTTCCAAACTTTGTCCATCGTCGCGAAGTTCGCCATATCAGCCAGGTAGACCTGTCCGTAGACGATGTCCGCCATTTTCAACCCGCCGCCTTCGACGATGGCTTTGACGTTTTCGAGACACTGTCGGGTTTGGCCTTCAAACGTCGCCGCCATTTGATTGGACGCATCGCGGGCACCTTGGCCGCTCACGTAGAGCACCCCGTTGGCCATCACCCCGGGCGTATAGGGGCCTACGGGCTTGGGACCAACCTTAGGAAAGATGGCCGCCTTTTCGGCGGCCATCATCGAACCTGCAACTAAGAGAGCGACCAGGAAGCGCATGGAGCCTACTTTACGTCGAGAAGATCTTTTTCTTTAGATTTGGCGATCGCGTCTAGCTTGGCGATTGAGCCATCGGTCAACTTCTGAATGTCTTCGAGCGAGCGGCGTTCGTCGTCTTCGCTGATCGCCTTGTCTTTGACCAGCTTTTTCACCGAATCGTTTGCATCGCGGCGCACGTTCCGGATCGCTACCCGATGATCTTCAGCCAGGCTGAACAGCTTCTTGACCAGTTCCTTGCGCCGCTCCTGGGTCAGAGCGGGGATGGGGAGCCGGATCAGGTTTCCGTCGTTGGATGGATTCAGGCCAAGATCCGAGTTCTGGATGGCTTTCTCGATGGCCTTGATCTGCGAGCGGTCGAACGGCTGGACCGTAATCATGGCGGGTTCGGGGACGTGCAGGGTCGCGACATGCGACAGCGGCGACATCGTCCCGTAGGACTCGACTTGAATCGAATCAAGCAGATGGATCGAGGCTCGTCCGGTGCGGATCGAGGCCGCGTCGGATTGCATGTCCGTGAGTACCATTTCCATACGCTGCTTAGCGTGCGCTTCTACTTCTTTGGCGGTCGTGAAAGGTTGCGACATAAGAAGAAATCCTTCAACAAATCAAAGTGCCGACGGGTTCGCCCATCGCTATACGCATTATATTGCCAGCCGTCCGCAGGTTGAAGACCCGGATCGGCAATTTATTTTCTCGACACATGGCGACGGCGGAGGCGTCCATCACGGCGAGCGAGTTCGCCAGCACTTCGTGATAGGTAACTGTTTCGAACATCACGGCATCTGCATGCTGGCGCGGGTCTTTGTTGTACACCCCGTCGACGCCCGTTGCTTTGGCGACGACTTCGGCGTGAATCTCGAGGGCCCGCAGAGTGGCTCCCGTATCGGTGGAAAAATATGGGTTGGAGGTTCCGGCGGCGAAGATCACGATGCGACCTTTCTCCAGGTGCCGGATAGCCCGGCGCCGGATATAGGGTTCGGCGACCGACGGAATCGTGATGGCCGTCATCACACGAGTTGGGATCCCTTGCCGTTCCAGAGCGTCTTGCAGCGCCAGTGAGTTGATCACCGTCGCTAGCATGCCCATGTGGTCAGCTGTGACGCGATCCATTTTTTTAGCGGCGGCTTGGACGCCGCGGAAGAAGTTACCACCACCGACAACGAGGCCGACCTGCACCCCGGTCTGAGCGACTTCGGCTACTTCGCGGGCCATCGAATGGAGGCTGTCCTGGTCGATACCGAACCCTCCCTCTCCGGCGAGAACTTCGCCGGAGAGCTTCAGCAGAATGCGCTGGTAACGTTGCCTGGGAGCGGAACTCTCCACGGTTCGTTATTCCGCTTCGGGGGCGTCCGGACCGGCGGTTTCACCCACCTTGAACCGGATGAACTTGGCGAGTGTAAGCGTGACACCGAGCTTTTTGTTGGATTGTTCGATCAACTGCCCGACGGTGAGCGAGTTCTCTTTGATGAACGGTTGTTCGAGGAGGCAAACCTCTTCGTAATACTTGGACATGCGGCCTTCGAGCATCTTCTCGACGATGGCGGGTGGTTTGCCCTCGCGGAGCGCTCGCTCGCGCTGGATTTCCTTCTCTTTATCGAGCACTTCGGTCGTGACTTCGGTGCGGGAGATGAACGTCGGATCAGCGGCGGCCACTTGCATGGCGATGTCTCGGACCAGTTCCTGGATTTCGTCGCTCGAAGCGGCCAGACCGGTGGTCTGAATCAGCACACCGAGTTGGGCACCGGGATGGATGTAGGCCCCGAGGACGCCGCCGGAGAATTTTTCGACGCGGGCGAGCTTCATGTTCTCGCCGATTTTGGCCACTTTGGCGGTGATCAGGTCGGTGATCGTAATCGACGGATCCTTGGCGTAGGCTTCGGTCAGGAGGTCGGCTGGAGCTTTGACATTGGCCGAGGCGAGGGCCTGTTCGGCGAGGTCCTCGACGAGGCTTTGGAAGTCATCGGTACGGGCGACGAAGTCGGACTCGCAGTTGAATTCGACGATGACGCCGGAGGTTTTGTCATCGGACAACTTGATGACAATGGTGCCCTGTTTGGCGGAGCGGCCAGTTTTCTTGGCAGCGGAGGCGATGCCCCGTTTGCGAAGCTCTTCAATGCCTTTCTCGATATCGCCGCCGGCCGTTTCAAGGGCCTTTTTACATTCCATCATGCCCGCGCCGGTACGGTCGCGCAGCGCTTTCACCATTTGTGCGGTGATGTCAGCCATAGAACCTCGATAAATTGTGGTTGGGGAAGTAGGGACGGCGCCGGGGACCCGGCGCCGTGGAGCAACTAAATTGGAGACTTAGTCTTCTTGAACCAGCGTTTTGCTGCCGCGCGGCATGATGAGGGCGAGATCTTCTTCGGAAGTTTCCGAATTGGTTTCCGACATCAGTTGAGCCGAGAATTGCGGGTCGAGATACTTTTCGGGGTCGAGCACTTCGTCGTCGACACTGTTGTTGATGCCGAGTTCGGATTCCGAAACCTGCTGGCGACCTTCGAGACAGGCTTCCGCGATTTTGTTAGTGAACAAGCGAATGGCGCGCAGCGCGTCGTCATTGCCAGGGATTACGTAGTCGACCTGATCGGGATCGCAATTGGTGTCCACGACGGCGACGACGGGGATTCCTAAGCGGCGGGCTTCCATGACCGCAATGGCTTCCTTGTTGGAATCGACGACGAAAAGGACGTCCGGGAGACGGCCCATGTCGCGGATGCCGGACAAGTTAGCGCTTAGGTGCTTCCGTTCGCGCTCGAGTTGGATGATTTCTTTCTTGGTCCGGCCACCGTAGTTGCCGGTTTCGGCGAGTTCTTCGAGCATCTTGAGACGCTCGATCGACTTCTTCACGGTGGTGTAGTTGGTGAGCAAGCCGCCCAGCCAGCGGTTGTTGATGTAGAACATCTGACAACGGGTGGCTTCTTCGGCGATTGCTTCCTGCGCCTGGCGCTTGGTGCCAACGAAAAGTACGTTCTTACCCTGCGATGCCATGTCGCCCACGTAGGCCATAGCGTCCTTGAACAATTTCAGGGTCTTTTGCAGATCGACAATGTAAATGCCATTTCGTTCGCCAAAGATGTATTCTTTCATCTTTGGATTCCAGCGCTTGGTCTGGTGCCCGAAGTGAACGCCTGCTTCGAGCAATTCTTTCATTGAGATAGACGGCAAGGTAACTCCTTAGTTGGGGATGGGACACACGGACCGGCAGGACTTTCCGAGCGGTATTTGTCCTGCCGGCAAGAGGTGTGTGGAATCCAGGTTGACGGTTTAGCGCTTCGAGAACTGGAAGCGCTTGCGGGCGCCCTTCTGACCGTACTTCTTGCGCTCTTTACCACGCGAGTCGCGGGTAACGAGGCCTTCTGCCTTGAGCGCCTTACGCAGCTCAGGGTTGAACTCCATGAGTGCGCGGGCGATACCGAGCTTGACT
>JANXMS010000262.1 GCA_025354525.1 Acidobacteriota bacterium | reverse complement strand
GCGGCGACCACCCTTTCAAAAAGGGGGCGCGGAACTTGCTGGAGAATCTGACTGAAAATGCTGGATACTCGTGACAGGGGGTGTAGCCTCGTTGAGGTAGGATCGTTCTTGCTGGAACTCCTTTCTACCCTAATAGGGCTTTACCCCCAAGTACTTGACCTAATTTGGACACGAGTGGGGAAGGATAGCCTAAGGGAAGCGAGCAGCTTCTATCGCATAGCGATTTAGTTCAACGAAGGCGACGGCGGCGAAGCGTTTTCGAAGATACGGATCGCAGGGGCTTCGGGTTGCCGGCGCGGCCGACGAGGATAGCGGACTGCCGTCTACCGGGTTCAACGCGGGTGGCGTACTTTGGCCGATTGTGGCGGTCGGTGCCGTCGTGCCAAATCCCGGTGAGGGCGAGATCACCGGATTCGCCGCCCACCCGATCGCCAATAGGCCGAGCGCTCTCGCCCTTTGGCGTCGGAACTGGCCTTGATTGAGCAAAGGGAAGCCGACGCAGGGGCTAGCCCAGTGTAGGTGGTTTCGGCTAGAACGAGCCAACGCGATAACTAAAGAGAAAGGGGCGCATTGACCCTAAAATTTCTCAACAACTGTCACCGATTGAGCCAGTTTGAAACGGATCAGAGTTTCCGTGGCCAGGATGGCCGGTTTGCCGCGAGTGGCTAGGACGCCGCCGGTGCCGGCCGCTCCGCCTGCTCCCGCGCCGATGGCCGCTCCTTTTCCGCCTCCCGCAATGGCACCAATAGCGGCTCCGATGCCGGCCGCGATGCCGACCTTCGCAACGTCGCTCTTGGTTGTGTCGGGGCCCTTCTTCAAGAACGCATCGGTAAGCACGGCTACCCGCTGATTATCGGCGGTGTTGATCTCCGTCAAAGCGAGTTGGAGAACGGCGACACCCTTAATGCGGCCCGCGCGTTCGGCGTCGACGATCTTACCGCTAACCTGAGCGCCTCGCTCCGCGATCACCATGCCGTCCACAATGACGGGCTCAGCCAGCGAACCGGTGAACGTATCGCCGACATGGTTCCTTTCGCTGTTCAAAGTTTCGCCGAGGCGGACGGTGATGACCGAGCCTTCTTTGATCGTGACCTTCATCGGGACCGGCGCCGCCGGGGCGACCGCAACAGGAACCGCGGGCCTCGCTCGCGGTGCCTCAACGACCGGGGAAGTCATGATCGGCACCGGCACCGGCACAGGGATCGGCACCGGTGCGCTGGAGCCGGAGGTAGAGTTGGTTGCGACGGCTGCGGCGGGTCTCTTAGCGGCACCGACCGGCTTGAATTTGCTTTCGCGAACGACTGGCACCGGAGCGGCAAGAGCTTCGGCCTCAATCGGGGCGTTCGCCGTTGCGGTCATCTGCGGAATGTCCTTCTTCGCGCAGGAAGCAAGCACGGCTACCAGAGTCAACGTGATTCCGACGATTTGCTTTTTCATGATGAGATCCTTTTTCGTTCGTACAATGGAAGGATGCAGGTTGCAGACTTCCCGCGAGGGTATTTCATGGGGCCGGTTCCGATTAAACCAGCTACCATTCTGGCACCGATGGCTGGAATTACCGATACCGTCTTTCGCCGACTCATTCGGAATCAGGGCCACTGTGGGCTAATTATGACCGAATTTACGAGTTCGCACGGTGTCATAGGCTCAGATGGCGGCAGACGCAAGAAAAGTTTCAACTACTTGTCTTTTGAACCCGAAGAGCACCCGATCAGCTCGCAATTATTCGGCTCCGATCCTCAGGTGATGGCCGACGCCGCCCGGATCTGCCAGGATCTGGGCTTCGACGCCGTCGACATTAACTTCGGCTGCCCCGTGAAGAAAGTCACCAAATGCAACGGCGGTTCCGGCTGCCTGCGCGATCTGGGCCTCGTCCGTTCAATTCTCGAAACTGTGAAATCCGCCCTCACCATCCCTTTGACGATGAAGTTCCGAGCCGGCTGGAACGACCGGGAACTGGTCCACGTGAAGATGGCGCAAATGGCCGAAGATATCGGCGTCGCAGCGATTGCGCTGCACCCACGGACCCGGGAACAGGGGTACTCGGGCTTGTCCGATTGGAGTCGGATTGCGGAAATTAAAGCCGCGGTGAAGATTCCGGTGATCGGCAACGGTGACATTCTCACCCCGGAAGACGCCGTCCGGATGGTGCGGCAAACCGGCTGCGATGCCGTCATGATCGGTCGTGCGGCATCGTCTAACCCCTGGATTTTTAGACAGATCAACGAGTATCTCGAAACCGGATCCTACTGGGAGCCTGCCGAAGTTGATCGACACGAAATCATGAGTACTTACTATAGGATGCTGGACGAAGAGGAGATGCCGGACACGATCGGCAAGATGAAGCAGTTCGCCAGCTACTTCACCCACGGCGTCCGTAACGGTGCCAAGCTTCGCGTCGACATCTATCACGCCAAATCCTCTCAGCAAATTCGAGACTTGGTCGACCACTTCTTTACACGGGAGCTCGTAGCTGCTTGAAAAAAGTTGAGTTATTTACCGACGGTGCCTGCTTAGGCAACCCTGGCCCTGGCGGTTGGGCAGCTGTGCTCCGCTTTGGCGAGCATGGGAAAGAGATTTACGGCAGCGAAAAGGCGACGACCAACAACCGGATGGAACTGACCGCCGCGATTAAGGGCCTCGAAATCCTTCAAGAAAAATGTGAAGTAATCGTCACAACTGATTCAGAATACGTAAAGAACGGCATCACGCAGTGGATCCACGGCTGGAAAAAGCGCGGTTGGGTGAAAGCCGATAAATCTCCCGTGATCAACCGAGATCTGTGGGAAGCCCTCGACTTCCAGGTCGGGCGTCACACCACCGACTGGCGTTGGACCAAGGGCCACGCCAACCACGCCGATAACAATCGCTGCGACGAACTCTGCACTCGCGCCGCCCGCGAACAAAGCCAAAGCGAATAAGTTCATCAAAATTATATGATAACCGATCCTAAAGCACAGATAGCCGGACGTTTACGCAGTCGAGCATGGTTCGACAATCCGAACGATCCGAGCAATATGGCCATCTATCTCGAGCGGATGACCAACTTCGGCCTCACCCGCGACGAGCTGCAGGGCGGTAGACCCATCATCGGAATTGCCCAGTCGGGATCGGACCTTTCACCCTGCAATCGAATTCACTTGGAGCTTGCCTCCCGGGTCCGCGATGGCATTCGCGATGCTGGCGGCGTGCCCCTCGTCTTCCCGACGCATCCTATTCAGGAGTCCTGCCGGCGTCCAACCGCCTCCATCGACCGCAATCTTTCCTATCTCACCCTCACCGAGATTTTGCACGGCTACCCCATCGACGGCGTTGTTCTCACCACCGGTTGCGACAAAACCACCCCTGCCTGCATCATGGCCTCGGCGACCGTTAACATCCCTTCAATTGTGTTGAGTGGCGGCCCGATGCTCAACAGTTACTTTAAGGGAAGACCAGCCGGCAGCGGCGTCGCCGTGTGGGAGGCGCGCCGCCTCCACGCCATCGGCGAGATCGACTATTCCGAGTTCGTCGACATGGTGATCGCATCGGCCCCCAGCGCCGGCCATTGCAATACGATGGGCACGGCCCTCTCAATGAATTCTCTCGCCGAAGCGCTCGGTATGTCTCTTCCCGGCTGCGCGGCCATTCCTGCTCCGTACCGCGAACGCGGCCAGATGGCCTATGAAACCGGTCGCCGTATCGTCGCCATGGTTCACGAGAATCTCACGCCCTCAAAAATCCTTACCCGAGAGGCTTTTGAAAACGCCATCGTCGTCAATTCCGCCATCGGCGGTTCCACCAATTGCCCCCCCCACATCATCGCCATCGCCCGCCACATCGGCGTGGAGTTGAAGGTCGAAGATTGGGAAACCGTCGGCCATCACATTCCGCTGCTCGCCAACATCCAACCGGCCGGCGACTTCCTCGGAGAGGATTTCCATCGCGCCGGCGGCGTCCCGGCGATCATCGGCGAATTGCTCCGAGGCGGACAGATTCGCGAGTCGGCCATGAACGTTTCCGGCCAGACCGTCGGCGAAGCCTACGCCGGATGCTGCACCGCTAACCCCATCGTTATCCATCCCTTCGATAAGCCGATGATGGCCAACGCCGGCTTCCTCGTCGTGAAGGGGAATCTCTTCGACAACGCGCTCGTCAAGACCTCCGTCATTGGTCACGAGTTCCGCGCCCGCTACCTCGAAACCGAAGGCGACCTCAACGCCTTCACCGGCCGTGCCATCGTTTTTGAAGGCCCCGAGGATTATCACGAACGCATCAACGATCCGTCTTTAGAGATTGACGCCCACTGCATTCTCGTCATCCGTGGATGCGGGCCGGTCGGCTATCCCGGCGCGGCAGAGGTCGTCAATATGCTCCCGCCGGACGCGCTCGTCAAGATCGGCGTGAACCAACTGCCGACCATTGGCGATGGACGGCAAAGTGGGACGTCGGCGAGCCCCTCGATTCTGAACGCCTCCCCCGAAGCCGCCGTCGGAGGCCACCTCGCCCTGCTCAAAACTGGCGACGCGATTCGGGTCGACCTCAATACCCGCCGCGTCGATGTCCTCCTCTCGGACGAAGAACTTAAGGCACGCAAAGAGACGATGGCTGTGGCCCCCGCTTCGCCGCAATCCCCGTGGCAGGAGCTTTATCAGAAGTATGTCGGACAATTGGGCGAGGGCGGAGTGATGGAGTTTGCGGTGAAGTATCAGGACATCGGCAAGGAGATTCCGCGGCACAGCCACTAGGCCGCGGAATCTTCCGACGTCGGCTTAAAATAGCTCTCGACCTTGGCCCGCAACTCATCTTCACGGACCGGTTTGCTCAAATAGTCGTCCCTGCCGGCGTCCAGGCAGCGTTCGCGGTCGTTGTTTATGGCCCCGGCGGTAAGGGCAACGATGGCCGTTTGACGAGTCGCGCCCTCCCGAATGCTGATGGCGCGGGTCGCCGCAAATCCATCCATCTCCGGCATCTGGCAAGCCATTAAAATTAAGTCGTACGGCAAAAGCGCGGCCATCTCGCACCCTTCCCGTCCGATGGCGGCGACGTCAACCAGACATCCGATTTTCCGCAGAAGCGACATCGCAACCTTTTGTTATCTTCTACCAAAAGGACACGGCACAGGGCCAAGCGAGACTCCGCTGCGACGGGCACGACCGGCGGCGTCCTGACCGGCGCGGCGACGGTTCCCGTTACACCGTCCCGCAGCAGTTGGATCGTACGGAGAAGGAGGCCTTCGCGCAGCGGTTTAAGCAGCCGCGCGCGGGCCACCTTCGAGCCGATAGGGTCACGCGTCGCTAGCCGTAATCATGAGGATGGGTGTGCTCTCGGCGTCGTCGCCTTCCGAAGGGCGCCAAGCGGTTTCCGCTCCATCCATGCCGGACATTTTGTGATTGAAACAAACTATAGCAAGTCTTGACTTAACAGAGGGCAAATCCGCGACGTCTGAAGAGATCCGGAGCAATGTCGGGAGAGAGGAAGGGGGAGAGAGCCTCGGCGAGAGCGACGACAAGCGCATGCATTGACGGGGCCTTGAGCTGGGACAAACGTAGTTTGCAGTCCGCCCAATACGGGG
>JANXMS010000253.1 GCA_025354525.1 Acidobacteriota bacterium | reverse complement strand
TACGATACCTCCCTCCCTATTCCCCGGACTTCAACCCGATCGAGCCCTGCTGGTCGGTCGTCAAACAACGTTTGCGCCAGCTCATGGCAAGGTCGGTGGCTGCTCTTGACGTCGCTCTCCCCAAGGCCCTCGCCCTCATCTTTCCCGAAATTGCTAAAAATCTCTTCCGACACTGCGGATATTTACTCGGTTAAGTCACGATTTGCTCTAGTTCTCCGAGTTGGTCTGGTCGCCACACTTCGTCCGGTAATCCTGTAGCTTCACCTCTAACTGCCTACTTGCGTTGTCCGCACGCGCCGCCAGAATGGCTAATTCGGCAACGATAATCTCGCGGTCTGCGGTGAGCGAAAAACTCTTGATTCCAAGGCGCGGCGCGTATAGGGACTCGAGAAAAAGGAGGAGGGCATAGTACTCTTCGTCACTCGCCTGGATCGACTGCGCGTCGTCGTCGGAGAGGCACGGTCGCGTGGTTACGTCGGTTATCGAAATCGGCTCAAACGTCTGCAAATGCAGGAAGTGGGCTTTCGTGACAAGAAGGTGCGTAATCAAGCGTTGTGCCACGGCTGACTTCTGGGATTCGTCGGGGTGAAGGGCTGAGAGCTTGGCGAGAACCGGGTCAACTACGCTGAGGTTGAATTTGCTAAGGCGCTGAAATGCCGATCCGGAAAACTGGATGATGGGAACGAGAGAACTGGCGTCCATAGTTACGCGGGTAGCCGAACCCCTCGGCCCAAACGCTTCCACCCTGAGTTGATCGAACGCGCCGAAGATGCCCATGATTAACCGAATGGAGTTTACAATCTCATTGCGTTGTACGATCCACTGGCGTTTCGCTAGGAGCCTGTCCTTGATTCGGTCAACGATGGGCGCTCCGATAATTGCACCAAGCAGGGTGCCTAAAAACGTAAAGCCGATTTTGAGGTATTCAATCTGTTGCGCAGTCAATTGCGTTCCACCTCGCCTCCAACAACACGAGGTAGCTTAACAGAATTGTTCACTCGATGGGCAGTGCTGCATTCGCTTAAAAGTTCGCTGGATATGGCCGCAGTCCAGTGAGCCATGGGCTTTGTTACGCCACAAGAAATGGGACGGAGCTTGAGCGGAACCAGTCAAAGTGTCCGTTTAGTTAGTCCAGACTCTCGCCTTGTCTCGTAGGCACGTAGGGTTGAGTATCGCCTCCCGACACCGCTTCGCCTACCTCCGATCCACCCGCATCCGCGCTTTGAGTAAATGTGGTGGCTGCCGTTGACCCGAAGCAGAGTCCAACCCTTGGATTCCACCAGTTTGGCCAGTTCCTTGCCTGAAATGACGGTCACAGTGCCAATTCGATCACCTGATTGTCCAACTGAAGCAGCGGTACTTCAACATCTCCGGAAAGGCACCCTTCGATAGCCTCGCGGACGTTGGCTTCGATTTCCTCCATGGTCTCGCCTTGGGTTGCGCAGCCAGGTTTGGAAGGCACCTCGGCCCAGAACCCTCCCTCCTCGGCCTTGTGGACAATGACTCGGATTCTCATAGCTTCAACTTCAGCCTAGTCCAGATTGCATTGCCCAGTCAGGAGTCGGGCAGCCCGCCGCTGACTAGCTACTTAATCCCCCACATCCCCTTCCGCGCCTGCTTAAACTCATACCGCCCCGGGTTCACGCTCGTCGCCCCCGGCGTATCCACCATCACGATCTCCGCCGCCACCGGCTCGTACGCCGCCCGCGGAGCAATCGTCCCCTTCGCCACCAATATCTTCTGCCGCTCCGGATAAATTCCCAACGACACAATCTGATGAATCGAATTCGGGCTCGACCGCTCGCTCGTCACCACCAAATAGTTCGACAAATCCCGCGTCGATCCTTCCGCCTCAATCACCGCAGTATGCCCTAAATTCCAATACCGCCCGCCCCCATGCCGCACCGCCGTCTCAATATATTTCCCCGCATGAAAGCTCCGCACCTTTCCCCTCACCCGCACCGGCACCCCATGCGCCTGGTCACTCTTCCCCCCCACCAACTCATCAAACACCCCGTCCAACCCCGCCTTCCGCGCCGCCCCAAACGCCCCCGGGTCGTACATCACCACCACCCATCCCGTCGCCTTCTGCTTCACCAACTCTTCCAGTAAAAACGTCGAATCGCCCGCCGACCCGCCTCCCACATTGTCCCCAATATCAAACAGCGCCACCGGAAATTTCGTCGCGCTCATCGCCTTGGTCACCGCCCCCGCCGCCTGCGGCAAGTTCAGCTTCAATCGGTCCCGCTGCGCCCACATCATATCGCTCAGCCGCTTGGCCTCCCGCTCCGCCAAGTCCCGATCCCCGTCCGTCACCACAATCACGCTCGGCCCCATATGCGGCGAATCATTGTACTGATACCCCCCCATCACGCTCGCCGCCAGAATCTTCGGGTTCTCCCGCTCCATCCGAAACGTCTCCTGCGTCAACGGCTTCATCGGGTCCCCATACGTGTTCTGAAACACGATGTTATAAACCATGTCCGGCTTGATTATGGTCTGCACCGGATGGATCTCCCCCCGTAACATCCGCCCCAAAATGCTCGCCGCCTGCACCCCCCGGTCTTTCGTATCCAAATGCGGATTCTGCTTATACGAAACCAGCACGTTCGTCATCTCCACAATCGCCGGTGACGTGTTCCCATGAAAATCGTGCGTCAACACAATCGGAAACGGCTTCGGAAACTTCGCCCGTAACCTCCGAATCAACTCCTCATCCCCCTGGGGAAAATCTTCCGCATACATAGCCCCGTGCAAAGCAATTAAAATCGCGTCGAACGGCTTCGCCTTCTCGAACCCCTCCACCAACCGCTTCGCCAACTCCTCAAACGCCGCCCGGCTCACCGCCCCCCGTGGCGTCGCATGAGAATACACCGTCGGCACCATCGACCAACCCTGCCGCCGACCCTCCTCCACAAAACCCGCCACTTCCGTGCTCCCCGCTCCCCATCGCTCCAGCGTCGGCTCCACCCATTCAAAATCAGCGAGCTCCGTCTTCGCTGGGTTGAACGAGTTCGATTCGTGCATAATCGAACCGAGCGCTACCCGAAACGTCTTCACTTGTGCGGCAATAGAGGTGGTGGCAATAGAGGTGGAGGCAAGCATCGTCATGGCATTCCTACGGCTAAGTTTCATCGCGTCCAAAGTATGCCACAAAAACAAGCGTTTCTCCATTGAAACCTCTCGCCGCGCATTTCTCGGCTTCCCTTTCGCCTTCCCTGTCGCCTTCGACCGCCAAGGCCACGCCACCCGCTCCGAAAATCGCTCGGCCGAAGGCTTCGCCGACCCCCTCCCGAACGCCCCACCCCTCGAAATGCTCCAACTCCCCGCCGGTCCCCTCCGCCTCCCC
>JANXMS010000207.1 GCA_025354525.1 Acidobacteriota bacterium | reverse complement strand
CGCACCTCTTCGTTCCGGTGCTGCGAGCGGATCTGGTAAACCGCCGCCCGGTCCGTCTCAAAGCCCATCAAAAAGGCCGTTTTCCCGCCGACTCGCCACCCGGTGTCATCAGTGTGAACAAACGGTGCTTGTCGAACTGCTTCCCGCAGTTGTTTGTACTCGGCACCCACTTCCCGTGCTGCCCGCCGCAAAGCATCTTGGGCAATCGCAGACTGCGTAATCGTTACCCCAGCCAGTTCTTTCAGCACCCCCGGAACCTTTCGCTGGGGCACTCCCACGCTGTAGTGCAAGGCGTGCGCCGCGGCCATCACCGCCGGCCCAACCCGGTGGGCGGTGGCTCCATACTGGTCCGCCGCCAAGCCCGGTGCCGTTCCTCTCTCCTTCTTGCCACAGTCCCGGCAGTGGCAGACCGCTACTCGATACTGGGTAACCTCCGGTTGCGGTCGTTCCGGAACATCCGCCGTGGTCGCGAACTCTACGTCATCTTCCTCCAGGGGACCGCCACAGAATGGACAGCACGGCGGAGGTTCGGCATCGACTTTCGCTTTGGGTTCCCCCGCCGGAGCCGTTCGGCGTCCAAATGGGCCTTGCCCTTTCTTCCGGCCCGCTTTTTTCGGGTTCAGAACGGGTTTCTCCTTCGAAAACGGTGCCGCTTGGCGTCGTCCGGATCTCTTCAGCCGGGCATTCTCCTCAAGCAATTGGGCCACTTGGCGCTGCAAATCGAGCACCAGCACGATTAACTCTTCCCGGCTAAGCTGTTCGACTCGCGAATCGTTCGCCACTTTGCGCCCCTTGGGTCCGTCAACAGCAGACTACCAGAGTGCCTGACACATTTCCACCAGTTTTTGTTCCAGCATCCCCGGTCACCGACTTCGCCTCTGCCCCAAGGCCGCTAATCAATTACAGAATGCACAAAGTGGTGCCGGTGGCGGGGCCTACTGTGCCGCGCTTGCGCTGGCCCGGTGGCAGCGGATTGCTTGCGATCTGGTGCGCGCCCTCGGTCATGCCGTAGGTATTCAGCGCCGGGCAGCCAAACACGTTCTCCAGCTGATCCCAAACCGGCGTATGCAGGTGGGCGGAAGAGGAACGAAGGAGGCGAAGGCGGTGGCGGAAACTAGTTGTGGGGACTCGAGCGAGAATGGCTTGGTGCATGGTGGGCACGGCCGTGTACCACGTTGGTTGCACCAGATCAAGCCAGCGATAGAAGCGGAGAGCGTTGAACCCGGAGGTGCAGCAAATGGAGCCCCCGGCGGAGAGCGTGGAGAGCAGGGCGCCAATAAGACCGTGGACATGGAACAGCGGCATCAGGTTCAGGGTGTAGTCGGCGGGCGTCAGCGTCAGGGTAGCGTGAATCTGACGGGCGGAAGCGGTGAGATTCTGATGGGTGAGAGGAATCAACTTAGGACGAGCGGTAGTGCCGGAGGAGTGCAGCAGCAGCGCGACATCGCCAGGCTCCGAGAAGCCGGTTCTCCCGGACGGTTGACCGGAGATTTCGCCTTCGAGGGTGAAAAGGCCGCTGATATTGCCATAGGGCTGCAGCGCGATAAGGGGAACGCCTAACTGGCGGGCGGCTGCCTCAGCCGCGGGGCAGAAACCCGACTGGGTTACCAGGACGGAGGCGGCAAGGTCTTCTAGAAAGAGGGTGAATTCCTGTGCGGAGTAGGCGGGGTTGAGGGGAGCGCACTGGGCGCCTGCCGAGATTCCGAGAAAGGCTACCGCGAGGTGCGGACCATTGGGAAGCACCAGCGCGACGCGGTCCGCGCGACCATATCCGTGACGGTTTAATGCAGCGACAGTGTAGGCAATTTGCTCTTTGAGTCGACTGTAAGTAAGAGGCTCTTGTTCAAGCGAGGCAACGCTCGGCAACGACGGACCATGACGTTCTAATAATTCTGAAAGCACTAAGTCCACTGTGATATCAGCGTAGCGGGGTTTTGGCGGGGACGCAATACTCAAGACTGGTCAAGGTATCGCCGGGGTGGGAGAGAATCTCCGCGTGCTCGGCGGTAGAAAAGTGCTGCTGCCAAGCGAAACGGCGGGCGGGTTGCGGGGGCTGCATGGTCAACTGCTGCTGGTGGAGCCTCTGCTCGTGAGCGACGAGGACGACGCCATCGGCTCCCAGGCGGGGGCCATGTTCGATGAGGCGTTCGGGAGTCCGGTCCCAGTAGCGACGCATCTCTGGGCGGAAATCCAAATCAAGTTAGGCGCAAATTCCGGCCAGCGTGGATTGAGGCGCGCGAACCAGATTTTCGTAACGGACTTCGAGGTAATGCTGGGCCTGAGCGCCGCCGGCGCGGCCTTGCTCCACCAGATGCCGCCAATACCGCGCCAGAGTGGCGATGTCGCGCCCAGGGGGAGGGGTCGCAGGGAGACGCCACGTCTCGGCCGTCGCGGATGATGTGAATAAAGTGCGCCTCCGGAAGAAGGTTTTCAATGGTGGCGAGATGCTCGCAGGAGCGCGGGGTCTTGTCGCCGTAGCGAGATTTGTTGTGCTTGTCGGCGTAGAGCCCGTAGAAAGTTCGTAGAGCTTGAGTACAAGTGAAGGGATTGACTTGGTCGAGCGCGGCGCGAAACTCCCGCGCGTTCAGACCAAAGTCAGACCAGTTCGGCGCATCGGGAGAGAGGCCGGTGAGGTGGTTAAAGAAATGCTGGCGGCCGAGTCCCTCCTGCTGACGGAACGAAGCCGGTCTCGGGGGAGATTACCAGCTCTGGATGTGCATCCAGCATAAACCGCAGCAGGGTGGTTCCCGAGCGCGGCGCACCCACAATTATGGGCATCGGAAGGGCCATCGTTCCCAGGGCATCACTGGGGGGCAGGCGCTACGGCGACGGTGACGCCGGCGGGACTGGTTGCGTTGCCGACGGTGATTTCGACGGGTTGATTTCCGGCGGGGAGATCGTCTGGCAAGCGGACGTTGAGTTGGAAGACTCCGGCGACGAGGCCGGGGGCGGCGCCAGCGTAAACTACTTCCGCAGGCAGGCCCCCGATGCGGACGGTGACGGGGAGGCGGAAGGCGTTAACGGCGGTGGCGATGGCTCCGTCGAGGCTGGCTGGGTTGGTGAGGCCTTCGCCGGAGCCGTAGAAGACGACGATGTCGCCGGGGTTGGCAGGGTTGGCGGCTGTGTTGACGCTGCCGGATTGGTTGAGGGCGGCGGCGAGGCCGCGACCGCTGGAATCGGCGGTGAAGAAGGCGGGCTTCGAGGGGACGACGGGGAGGGTAACGGGGATAGAACGGCCGTTGTTGAATTCGACTTCGACTCGGGTGGTGGCGCGGGTGGAGGCGGCGTAGGGGACGATGGCGCTGACTTGGGTGGCGGAAACGTAGATGAGGGGGGCGGGGTCGAAATCGAAGAGGACGCGGACGCCGGCGAGTTGGTTGGAGAGGCGGCCACGGGTATCGAGTTGGGCACCGACGAGGGCGGCGGGTCCGAGGTTGGCACCGAAGATGGTGATGATTTGGCCGGGGGAGACGGCACCGGTTTGGTAGCTGGCGGCGTGGACGATGCCGACGGAGGTGACGGTGGGGGTGAGCGCGGCGATGGAGAGGGAGACGGGGATGCGGGTGGCGAGGCCGAGGCTGGTATTGGTGATGGTGATGGTGCCGGGGTAGTCGCCGATCATGAGTGCTCCGGGGGTGGCGATGACGTTGATGGTGCCCGCGCCTCGGCCACTGGCGGGGTCGACGGTGAGCCAGGCGGGGGAGGCGGAGACGGTCCAGGCGGGCTGGCCGAGATTGACGCGGAGGGTGATCGATTGGCGTTGGGCGGGGCCGCCGGGGCCGGAGGAGAAGGCGAGGCGGTCTGGGGTGATAGTGAGCGGGCCGACGGCGTCGGGGTCGGCGACGGCGATGATGGCGGCGTCGAATTGCCCGCCGCCGAAGGTGGGCTGGGCGGCGCTGGCAGTGACGGGGAAGTTTGTGGAGGCGGTGCTGCCGACGAGATAGACGGTGCTGGCGGAATCGACGGGGCAGGCGACGAATTCATCGAGACCGGAGCCGCCGAGGTAGCTGGCTTGGACGAGGGCGGTGCCGGCGGGGCTGAGTTGGGCGAAGTAGCCATCGCGGGCTCCGCCGTAGCCGCCCGGTTGGATGGGGTTGCGGGTGGTGATATTGGGCGATTCGGTGCGACCGACGACGTAGACGGAGCCGTCGGGTGCGAGGCGGACCTGTTCGAGGGCGTCGAGGCCGGCACCGCCGATATAAGTGGCGGTGAGGAGTTGGGTGCCGGTGGGATTTACTTTGATGAAGAAGCCGTCTTGGTTGCCGCCGCGTTCGCGCTGGATGGCGTTGGGGGTGACGGGGAGGTCGCCGGACGTCGTTTCTCCGACGGCGTAGGCGTTGCCTTCGGCATCGACGGCGAGGGCACGGATTGCGTCGGTGCTGGTGCCTCCGAAGAAGGTGGAGTAGGCGATGCTTTCGCCGTCGGGGGTGAGTTTGGTGAGAAAGGCTTCGCCGGAAAAGGCGGCACCTTTGTAGTTGGTTTGGAGAGCGCCCGGGGTGATGGGGTAATCGAAGGAGGCGGTGGTTCCGGCGACATACATTGCTCCGGTGGCATCGACGGCGATGGCGAAGAGGCTGTCGGCGGCGGTCCCGCCGAGGTAAGTGGAGTAGAGGATATTGGAGCCGGTGGGGGTGAACTTAGAGATGAAGCCGGTGAAGTTACCGCCGCGGTTGGTGCGTTGGCCGGCGTTGGTGAAAAAGTCGAGGGAGTACGTGATGCCGGCGACGTAGATATTACCGGTGGGGTCGAGAGCGATCTTAGTTACTCGGTCTTCGAGGGAGCCGCCCCAGAGGGTGGAGAATTGGAGGGTGGCACCGGAGGGGTCGAGGATGCCGATGATGGCATCGGAGCCGAGCGGGGGGCCGCCTTTGAACTCGGTTTGGCGGGGGTTGCGGAGGGGGAAGTCTGGAGAGGTGGTGAGGCCACCGAAGGCGATGCCGCCTTGAGGGGTGATGGCGATATCGGTAATGGTGTCAGCGCCGCCGCCACCGATGAGGGTGGAGAAGAGGAGTTGGCCGGTGGGGGAGAACTTGGCGATGTAGGCGTCGGTGCTGCCGCGGCCGGTGGCTTGGACGACGCCGGCGGTGGTGCGGAAGTTGGCGGAATTCGTTCCGCCGGCGATGTAGAGATTGCGAGCGGAGTCAACGGCGGCGGAGGTGGGCGAATCGAGGCGGTCGCCGCCGAAGTAAGTGGAGTAAGTGATGACGGGGTCGATGGTGAGGGGGTAAGTCGGGTTGTAAGTACCGAGGGCGAAGGTGGCGGCTTGACCTTGGAGCAGCCAACGGGCGGCGACCGGGACTCGGCGACCGGCGATGGTTTGAAAGGCGACGGGGGGACGTTGGTGGACGTTACCGGCAATGAGTTCGCCGGTGGCGGTGAGGCGGAGCTTCGCGTGGGCGAAGAGGAGGCGGATGAGGGAGGGATCGGCATGGGGGGCGAGTTCGAAATCGTACTCGAGGAGTTGGGTGCGGGCGTGGAAGATGAGATCGATGCCGGGGTAGAGTTGGGGGTAGCGGACGGCGGCGGAGTTAGTAAGATTTTGGGTCCATTTGGCGGGGTCGGTGCCGCGAATAATGTGAGTGCGGGCGGCGGTGAGTTGTTCCTGCTGGGGGAGGACGGAACGGGCACCGGGGAAGGAGAGTTCGATGGCGGGGGCGGTGGAGGCGGCGGACGGCGCGACGTAGGCTCGGCTGAGGCCGAGGCCGAGGAGACCTTGGGAGGTGCGATGGACGAAGCGAACCTGGGGGGCGGCGGGGTCGCGGTGTTCTTCGAAGTAAGTCGTCGCCGAGTAAGCAGACGGGACGATGGTTTGGAAGGCAAAAAGGAGAAGGAGCGCGCGGAGCATTAAACCACTAGTATATGTGCTACAACGGGAGGCTATGGAACGCCGCTGGGTGGTGCTGGGATTGTTGTTCCTTGGGGTCGTGGTCAGCTATATGGACCGGGGCAACCTGAGCATTGCGGCGGTGCCGATTATGGCGGAGTTCCAGTTGACGTCGACGCAAATGGGGCTTTTGCTGTCGAGCTTCTTTTGGACGTACGCGCTGTTTCAAGTGCCGGGCGGGGCGTTGCTGGATCGGTTCGGGATTCGGAAGCTGTATGCGGGCGCGTTCTTGATTTGGTGTTTGGCTTCGGCGGCGACCGGATGGGCACGGAGTTTCGAAGAGGTTCTGGGATTGCGGCTGGTGTTGGGGATGGGGGAGGCGATTGCCCCGCTGGCGAGTATGTCGTTTATCAAGCAGAATTTTGATGAACGGGAGCAGGGGTTGCCGACCGCGATTTACGTGGCGGGGTTGACGATGGGGCCGGCGATTGGGGCGTTGTTGGGATCGAGTTTGATCGAGTGGTTGGGCTGGCGGGCGATGTTTGTGATGACGGGATTGGGGGGATGTTTGTGGCTGGTGCCGTGGTGGTTGTGGGCTCCGGAGGGGAAACCGGCGGCGAAGGAGAGCGTAGGGGAGGCTGCTTCGCTGGGACAGTTTTTGCGGGCTCCGGTGGCTTGGGGGCTGGCGTTAAGCGTGTTTTTCTATTCGTATTTTTGGTTTTTCGTGGTGACTTGGGTCCCGGCGTACTTGATGCAGGCGCATGGGTTTCCTAACTTGAAGATGGGCTATACGATGGCACTGCCGTTGGGCGGGATGGCGATCGTGAACTTAGCGGGCGGGGTTTGGGCGGACCGGATGTTGCGGGGGGCGGCCGAGCCGTTGGCGCTGCGGAAGGTGTTTGTGTGTACGGGGTTTTCGCTGGCTTCGATTTTGATGGGATTGGCTTGGGTAGAAAAAGGGGGGCCGGTGATTTGGGTGCTGCTGGCGTCGTTGATGGGAGTGGGGATTGGGGCGGGCAACTATTGGGCGATGTCGCAGGCGGCGGTGCCGCGGGCGCTAGTGGGGCGGGCGTTGGGCTTTCAGAACATGGTGGCGCAGTTGGCGGGGGCGTTGGCTCCGTTAGCTACGGGGTTGTTGTTGGGGACGGGGCAGGACTATACGGTGGCGATTCTGGTGGCCGGGGCTTGTCCGCTGGTGGCGGTGGGGGCGCTGGTCTTGCTGGTTAAAAGCGGCAGGACGTTGGATCGGGCTTAAGGAAGTAAGAGCGGAAGTTCTTGGCTTTTTTATCCATGCAGCCGACTAAGTTGAGGAGTTCGACTTTACGGAATTGCACGGGGTGGCTTTCGCTCTGGAGGGAGATGGAGCCGGAGTCGAGGAGTTTGCCGTCTATTTTGACGGCGGGATCGTGATTGGAGACGTTGCCGCCGCCGATTTGGGGGTGTTCGTATTTAAGGACGGACTGGCCGTTGATGAGGTGTTCGATGGACTCGGAGCCGTGGACGACGACTTCGGCGCGGACCCATTGATCGCCGTCGAAGGTGGGAGAGGTGGAGTTGAGGCAGTGGGCGGTGAAGAGTTTTCCGTCGCGTTCGACGTTCGTGCCGGGGGTGCAGAGATTGCCTGTGGTCCGGGGGCCTTTGCCGAGACCACCGAGGAGTTGGACTTCAATGGAGATGGGGAAATCCTGGTCTTTTTGCATGGTGGCGGCGGGTTTGCGCATTCCGATGATGCCGATCAGTCAATCCGATCTGATGCCGATCAGTTCGGAGGCAAGCAACGCAGGGCTTTCTCAGTGTGAATTAGTGATCGGCATCCGTCAAGGCTTTTCGCTTGTTGGACTTGTTGACCAATCG
>JANXMS010000203.1 GCA_025354525.1 Acidobacteriota bacterium | reverse complement strand
CGATTGGTCAACAAGTCCAACACGCGAAAAGCCTTGACGGATGTCGATCACTAATTCACACTGAGAAAGCCCTGCGTTGCTTGCCTCCGAACTGATCGGCATCAGATCGGATTGACTGATCGGCATCATCGGAATGCGCACAACGCGCGGGGAGACAGTTTTTCGTGGCGGATGGTCGATAAGGCGAGCGGCGAACTGGTGGGTGGGGTAGACCTTCATTCGATTGGATGGTCGATTCCGCGGTGCGAGATTGGGTTCTGGGCTGCAGCGCAGTGGGTGGGGCAGGGATTGGCGACGGAGGCGGTGCGGGAGGTGCTGCGGGTGGCAATGGAGGAACTAGGGATGGCACGGGTGGAGGCCCGCTGTGACGGACGGAATGGAGAGGCGCATCGGCTAGCGGAACGGGTTGGGATGCAATGGGAGGGGAGACTGCGAGGGTACGAACGGGACGCGGACGGGAAGTTGTGCGATTTCGTTATTTTCAGCGCCGTGGTATAACAGTCAGCGCGATGCGAATCTTTCTATTGTTTATCTTGATTGCGGTTGGACTCTTGGGCCAGAAGGACGGGAGCGAAGTCTGGAAGTTTGACCGGCTAGACCGGTTGGGCAAACATAAGACCCGAGTTGAGGGCGATCCGCGAGTGGTCGCGACAGCGAAGGGAAGGGCGATCGAGTTTGATGGGCAGGACGATGCGTTGTTTGTGGATGTTCATCCGCTGACCGGGGCGAAGACGTTTACCTGGGAAGTGATTTTCCGACCTGCTTCCGGGGGGCGTGCCGAGCAGCGGTTCTTCCATCTCCAGGAAGCAGGGGTGCAGACGCGACTTTTATTTGAAACGCGTCTGATTGACGGGAAGTGGTGCCTGGACAGTTTTGCGGCGAGTTCGACAGGGTCAAAGGCACTGATCGACCGGACGAAACTCCATAGCCTGGACGAGTGGCATCATGTGGCGATGGTTTATGACGGCAAGGAGTTTCGACATTACGTCGACCGAAAGCTACAGGGCTCGTCGGAAGTGTCGTTGGCTCCGCAGGGGAAAGGAACCTCGTCGGCCGGGGTGCGGATCAATCGGGTGGACTACTTCAAAGGTGCCATTCGCGAGGCGCGTATGACGCCTCGCGCACTGGAACCGGCGGCGTTTCTTCCCTTGCCTTAATTGGGCAGGGCCGCAGTGATGGTGGCGAACGAGTCGGCGATATACCGATTTGTGACTTCGACGGCAGCGGCGACATCGTTGTTGATGACCGGGGTGCTCACTTTCACAAGGGACGTATCGGTCCGATTCTTGGCAATGGCATCAATGACAACATAGGCTTTGGCCTTGTACTCGCTGGCAATGACTCGACCGTGCGATTGGTACCAGTAGGCGACCACACTTTTCGATTCGCCTTTTTGGACGACGTACTGCTGCACCTCAATCCCGCCTTCGACTCCCGGAACTGGCACTTGAACAATTTCGTTCTTCTCCGAGACCCAACCGTTGCCAGGCAGACAGTTCTTGGGAGAGTGGGGCGCGACGCCATTCCGTTGGCTTTTAAAGTGAGCGATGAAGAGGCTAACCGGATAGGGCGATTTGCCATCGACGTAAACGCGGCTTAGGCTATCGGTAGCCCGAAGAACGTCCTGGACCTCTTTTTCGATTGGATACTCGCCAACCATTCTCCAAGCTGAAATCGTCGAAGGAAGGCTGGCCAAAGGGGCGACGGTCGGCTGGTACTCGGTTCGGCGATTCAAGAAGAAGGCCCCGATTGCCTGAACGCTAAGGAACACCGAGAAAATGATTACCGAGGTAGAAGAGAAAGGGTTCAACGGGAGACCATCCTTGCTAAGCGCTTGAAGATGCCGTGCGCTGCGACCATCATCGTCAACGCAAAAACGAAGATTACCCAGCCTTCGAGACTGTGAAAAAAGCCTTTCGCCAGCTCCGGGTCATACTCGCTCATAACGCCGGTTAGGGAGACGCGAAACGAGTTTGCCGCGATGGCAATTGGGATGGTGGAAACAAAGACCAACGAGCGCATCCAGACTCGGTGTTCGTCGAACCAGTAGCCATATACAAGGGACAAAAAGGCGAGGGACATCAAAGAGCGAATGCCGCTGCAGGCTTCGACGACGGAGAGCTTTTGACTGGCGAGTTCAAGAACGTTGCCATCGCGGAGGACGGGGATTCCGATGGCCGACAGTGCGGTCTCCGCCACCGCGCTGGCGAATAGTTGCAAGGGGAACGTGATTCGGTTGTAGATGATCGCGGGAAGCGGAATCATGAAGCAGAGCAGCGCCAGCGGGAAAAGACACTTCCGTAAAAGTGGCCATCCCCCGATCAAAAGAATGGCACCAACCGTTGAGACAAGAAAGGCGCTGCGTTGCAGGAACAACTCTGCTCCCAACATGCCGATAGCCATTTGAGCGGCTCCCCAAAGGAGCAGCAGAAAGCCGACCCAACTGGGCTTCGGATTAACAGCGAGCAGTTCTTTGCGACGCTCCCAGGCCACGTACAGGGCAGCAAACGGGACAAAGAAGCCGTGCGACATGTCGTCATCGTTGTTCCACTGCTCTGCCATGGGGATCAAAATCGGCAGGTACGTGATCAGCAGTAGGGCGGCGCACCAAACCAACAGAACCCAAGGTATAGGAGTGCTCGGAGTAGGCGAATCCTCAATCAGAATTTTTTCGACTTGAGTTGACATCAGATACTCTTCAGTAAATCATATTTTGATTGTTTCCGGGTATCGGGGTAAGCATTCTAGTACTAGCCTCGAACTTCGCCGATGCGGTGGAGGATCATCATGTTCGTAGTACCGGATCGCCACATCGGCTGTCCGGCAACCAGGATGACCGTGTCTCGAACCTTGAGGAGTCCTCGTTCGAGCAAGGTACGGTCCATGACGGTAAGCATCTCCTCGGTCGTTGGCTCGGTAGGGGTGACCAGGACGCGGACGCCGTAGATCAGGGAGAGTTGGCGCGCGACTACTTCAGAGTTGGTGAACGCGTAGATCGGGACCGGCGGTCGATAGCGGGCGATCAGCCGGGCCGTGGAGCCGGAGGTTGTCATGACAACAATCGCGGCAACATTGGCGGATCGAGCGGAGTGATAAGCTGCATCGGCGAGAATCTCGGCGATGCTGGGGTTGATCCGCGGAGGTAGATCCTGATAGCCCCGAGGGCGAATGGAGGATTCGGTTTCGACGGCGATCCGGGCCATCGTGGCGGCGGCCTCGACAGGATATTTGCCGGCCGAGGTTTCGGCTGAAAGCATGACGGCATCGGTGCCATCGAAGATTGCATTAGCGACGTCGCTAACCTCGGCGCGGGTGGGAACCGGGCTCTCGATCATCGATTCGAGCATTTGAGTCGCGGTGATGACAAATTTTCCAGTCTGGCGGGCTCGTTCAATAATCGATTTTTGAATGAAGGGAACCTTCTCGAATGCCATTTCAACGCCCAAGTCTCCGCGGGCGACCATCACACCATCGGACTCGGCGAGGATTTCATTGAGTTGATCCCAAGCTTCGGGCTTTTCGATTTTGGCGATGATGGGCAGCATATGCTCTTTCTCTTCGAGATAGAGCCGAAGGCGAATCACGTCCGTCGGCTTTCGGACGAAGGAGAGGGCGACGAAATCGACCTTGTTCTCGATGCCCCACTGGAGGTCGGCCATGTCCTTCCGCGTAAGCGAGGGGGTGGAGACATTAACCCCGGGGAGATTGATGCCCTTCTTGTCCCCAATCCAACCTCCGGCGTGAACGACGCAGTGGACGCTGACTCCGTCAGTAGAAATTACACGGAGTTCAACAGTGCCGTCTGCGATCAGAACGCGGTCGCCAGGGGAGACGTCGCGGGCGAAGTTCTGGTAAACCGTCGAGGCGCGCTGGTTGTTGCCAAGGCACTCCTCGGTCGTGATTTCGAACGGTTCGCCGTTCGAAATAAATACTTTGCCGCCGTCAAAAAGGCCGAGGCGGATTTTGGGACCCTGCAAATCGAGAAGAACGCCAACGGGAACGTTCAATTCCCGGCTGAGCTCCCGAACGATGCGGAGTCGTCGTGCGTGATCTTCGTGGACGCCGTGGGAGGCGTTGAGCCGGAAAACATCGACTCCAGCTGCGAACAACTTTGCGATCATTTCTTTGGTGTCGGTCGCGGGACCGAGTGTCGCTACGATTTTTGTCGTTCTCATTAAGTGATGGGTTGTATCGGAACCAGGGGCAAGTGGGTTACCCTGATGATTCCATTATGCCGATTCATCAAGCTCTGATCCTAGCGATTCTCCAAGGATTAACAGAGTTTCTACCAGTGTCGAGCTCCGCACACTTGGCCATGGCACCTTGGTTGCTGGGCTGGAAAGACCAAGGGCTCGAATTCGACGTTGCTTTGCATATCGGCACTTTGTTGTCGGTGCTGGTGTATTTTTTTAAGGACTGGATGCAGATTCTGGCGCAGGCGGGCGGCCTGAAGTGGGGTAATGATCCGCAACTGGCGAGAAATCCTCGGTTGTTGTGGTACTTGGTGGCGGGAAGCGTTCCGGTAGCGGTGGCGGGGTTGTTGTTCAAAGAGGCTGTGGAAACGACGCTACGAAGCCCTTATGTGATCGGAGTCATGGCGATATTGATGGGACTGGTCATGTATGCGGCCGAGCGAGTTTCGAAACAGCGACGCGATTTAGGGGAGCTCACCCTTTTCGACTGTGTGTTCATTGGAACGGCGCAGGCGCTGGCGATTGTCCCGGGAACCTCGCGAAGCGGAGTCACACTTTCGGCGGGTTTATTGCGGGATTTGGATCGGGCGGCGGCGGCACGATTCAGTTTTCTCCTTTCGACGCCCGCAGTTGGGGCAGCGGCGGCGAAAGCGATGTTGGACTTGCGAAAGCATGGTTTAGCGGAGGACATGCAGGTGGCGATGCTGGTGGGGATTGCCGTTAGCGCCGTGGTTGGATTTGCGGTGATCGCATTCTTTTTGCGGTTCCTGCGGACGAGTTCGATTCGGCCGTTTGTGATCTATCGAGTGGCGTTTGGGTTGTTTGTGATCGGGCTGGCGGCGTCGCGTGGCTGGTAAATCCCCGTCGAGGGCGAGAGTCTGGCATACTGAAGGGGCTCTGCTTATGGCGCGGCTTAAACGCGCATGGACATTTTGAAACCCTCGGCCAACAATCGGCTGAATGAAGTTACCGGGATTGTGTTTGTCGCCGTTGGATTGTTTCTTGTACTCAGCCTGGCGTCCTACCATCCCGGCGACCCATCGTGGAATACCGCGACGGGTGTGGCGCGCGCGACCAACTGGACGGGGCGATTTGGGGCTACGCTTGCGGACCTGATCTATAACGCTCTGGGGCTTGCTTCGCTCTTAATTCCGACGCTTATCGTTGCGACGGGGATCCAGCGAATGCGGCATCGGCCAATTGGAGTGCCCGCGATTCGTTTCACTGGAGCGATTCTGTTGGTAGCGGGGATCTGTACGATTCTGTCTCTCGCTCCGGTTTGGCGACCCTTTGATGGAACGGTCCCGGCGGGCGGAATTTTAGGATTGTCGCTGGCGAGTTATTTGATCGGGAATTTTAACCCGGTGGGCGCGGCGATGATTACCCTGACGAGCATCGTCCTGTCGCTTTACCTGGTTTCGAAGTTTTCGATGGAAGTGGTCTATCACTGGCTCGAGGTTCCGACCGCTTGGTGGCTGGCCAAGGTGGCGGCGTGGCAGGATTGGCGGGAAGCACGGCGAAAGTCAGCCAAGGCCAAGCGGACCGAGTCTCGAAGCGTCCAGCGGAGTGCCGTGGAACGGGCCCCGGAACCGAAGGCTGCCGAGGATCGGATTCCGGTGGTTCCTTTGACGGAGAGTGCTTTGCCTTGGAAAACGAAGCAATCGGTGGCTCCGGTAGAAGAAGAGGTCGAGGAGTTGGAGGACGAAGAGGAGATTCCGATACGGGCTCTAGAGGAACCGCCGTGGGAAACGCCGTTGGTCCCGAAACCTCCTGTTGAAGTGGAAACGGGGCGAAGGCGGAAGGAGAAGTCGGGCCGAGCGTACATCATGCCGGCGACGTCATTGCTGAATGAGGTAGCGGCGCGCAATCCTTATGACGAGCAGGAGTTGAAGGAGACGGCGGCCAAGATCAAATCGAAGTTCGAAGAGTTCAACGTACTTGGGTCGGTGGTTCAAATCAACCCAGGCCCGGTGGTCACGACGTATGAGTACAAGCCGGACGCCGGGATTAAATACAACCGGATTACGAATCTGGCTGAGGATTTGTGCCTAGGGCTGCAGTGCGAGAGCGTTCTGATTGAGCGTATTCCGGGTAAGCCGACGGTGGGAATTGAGGTTCCGAACAAGCGTCGGGAATTGATTAGTCTGCGACAGGTGCTGGAGAGTGAAGAGTTCCAGAGTTCCCCGTCGAAATTGACGATTACGATGGGGAAGGATATCAGCGGGCGGATCAAGGTGGCGACGCTCGATACGATGCCTCACGTCCTGATCGCGGGCTCGACGGGCGCCGGTAAAAGCGTCATGCTGAACACGCTGATCATGTCGTTGTTGTATAAGTCGACTCCGGACGAAGTAAGGCTGATCATGGTGGACCCGAAACGGGTGGAACTCGGCATTTATGAGGGCATCCCTCATCTGCTTACCCCCGTAATTACAGAACCCAAGAAGGCCACTTATGCGTTACGGAATGCGGTTCTGGAGATGGAACGTCGGCTAAAGCTGTTGGCCGCGCAGAGCGTCCGAAACATTGAGCAATACAACAAGAAAGTTCGGCAGCTAATGGCGACGCCGCGGAGCTTGTTCGATCTGGAGGCGGCAAACCCAGAGCTTGATGAGTTGCGGCCGCTTCCCTTCCTCGTGATTATCATCGACGAACTTGCCGATTTGATGATGCTCGAGCGGGCGGGCGTCGAAGAGAGCGTGACGCGTCTGGCGCAGATGGCCCGGGCGGTCGGAATTCATCTGGTCTTGGCGACGCAGCGTCCGAGTGTTGACGTGATTACGGGACTGATCAAAGCGAACTTCCCGACGCGCATCAGCTTTCGCGTAGCTACTCGGGTGGACTCTCGGACGATTCTCGACAATATGGGAGCCCACTCCCTGCTCGGGAAAGGAGATATGCTTTTCCTGCCTCCCGGCACGGCTCGATTAATTCGGGTGCACGGGGCATATGTGAGCGAGACGGAGACTACCGCAGTCGTCGACTACTGGAAGAAGCAGGCCGAACCCGACTACGACCAAAGCTTCTTAATGGCGCCTCCGAGCGAGGATGGCACTAGTGATGGCGGCGAGGAGATCGTAGACGGCAGCGAAGATCCGCAGTATAGAGAAGCGACACGAGTGGTTTGTGAGCTCGGCAAGGCCTCGACCTCGGTATTGCAACGTCGACTGCGGCTAGGCTACGGCAGAGCGGCCAGAATTCTCGACATGATGTATCGAGACGGCATTATCGGGCCGCCGGACGGCAGTCGTCCGCGCGAAGTATTGAAGAGCCCCGATTGGATTGACGAAATCGACGATAAACTTCGCTAGAATAAAGGAATGCGATTGCTTGGATTCGTGTTTTTGATGGTGAGCGGCTTGACGGCCGCTGACCCCATCGTGTCGTCGTTTAAGACCCGGTACCAGACGGCCAAGATGAATTTCGTCGAGTCGGCTGAGGCCATGCCCGCCGAGGCGATGGACTATAGGCTGACTCCCGATCAACGCGCTTTCGGCGATTGGATTACCCACACCGCGGGGATGAACTTTAGCACCTGTGCTGCGATGGCTGGCAAGCCGACTCCTGCGAACGACTCCGCGAAAGCAAAGACGAAGCCGGAGATTCAGAAAACGATCCAAGAGTCCTTTGCCTATTGTGATTCGGTGATCAATAGCATGACTGACTCCCAGGCGCTTACGGAAGTGACCATTGGAACGCGGAAAGTAATGCCCGTTGATTCCATGATTGGCTACATTGCCAACCTCAATGCGCACTACGGAAACATGGTTGGTTATATGCGGATGAAGGGCGTGGTTCCGCCCTCCACCGCACGGGCTGCTAAGAAGAAGTAGCTAGTTGTTTTGAGCCGGGTACCGGATCACAGTTAGATTGCGAACTACGATACCCGACCCAAGGCCAATCTGATTAACCTGCCCTGAGACGGTGATCGCTAGTCCGGCTTGATACGGGTCGGAAGCCGAGACGAGACTGGTTATCGTCGCCCCGGAGCCGTTGAAGTGCTGAGCCGAAAGCGTGGTTCCGTTCGTGAAAAGCACGCTTTGTCCCCGCAGGGCAAACATCGTATCGCCGGGGCCAAACGACCGTTGCGCGATCTGCGCAGATCCCCATAAAGTGATCACGGTCCAAGGGACCGCCGTGCCAACCTGCTCAGCGTCGACCAAGATCTCCAGACGGTCGCCGGTCTGGAGCAACCCTGCTGGAATGGTGCAGTTTCCGATGATAGTTAGCGAAGCCGTCTGATTCAGCGAGCCCTCCTCAGCACAGATGACCTGAGGTGCGGAGTGCGTCTGGCCACCTTGCTGGGATTTCCTGGCTTTCGTAGCCGTGTTGAACCAAGCGTCACCATCCAGTCGAGTGGGCGGGTCAACCGCCATTCCGGTGTCTCGCCAGGGAGCCCGAGCAGCGCCCGGAGTAACTTGAATCGCCGACGAATTGAATGTGCCATCGCTATCCACTCGGGCTAGATCACCGCCCGAAGCGTCCTGCCAGCGATGGAGCGCCAAGCCGTTCTGAGCCGCCCCGGACCGCACGATCAGTGACGTCGCGCCCACCTGATCCTGCACGTTGAGCGTCCCATCGGTCAAGCTAGAGCCCACCGATAGCTTTCGACCGCTACTGTCCCAGCGAAGTTGAAACGTATTCTCCGAAAGGTTGCCAGCCGAGTTTACGAACGGAATCGCTCCGGGTTGAAATCCCGTATAGAGGCAGGTATTCCAGATGGCATCGACGCCGTTGGAAGTGAGACACCGGCCTGCGGCCCCGAGGCTTAGTTTGGTCCAACTCGGGGAGGAGCCTTGACCGACAATCAGGTCGCCACGGGTTACCGTCGTCGGTATCGTATCCGAGTGCTGGGTGCCGAGCAACGGGTGCCCGTTCGGAGATCGAGAATCCGTCAAGCGAGAATCGATTGTGGTGACGAACTTGTTCGAGGCCGACGGAACGCCGGCCGTGCCGGAGAACGCAGCCTTTTCACCCGCCGTCGGGTCATTTGCATTGGTATGAGTCGGAAAGTTCAAAGTAAGCTTGCTTTCGACGATACCGGCAACGGTAGCGATGTTGTTATTCGAGACAACCCCGGCTGCAATCTGCGGATTGGGGTAATTTCCAGTGAGAGCCCCGCCGGCAGCCGAGGTGGGATTACTCGCAGAAGCGGTCCGAAAGAACGCCCGGAAGACATCTCCCGTTCGAGGCGCCGAAGCCGCGAGCATCGTAATCGAATTCGCGCTCACGGTGTAGTCAACGCCGGGGGATAGAGCAATTCCATTGAGGAGAAGTTCCAGACTGGCCGCCGGCGACGGTGTATCGCTAAGACCGAAGACCGTGTTCACCCCATCAATGACTCCCGAAGGTACTTCGTTATCAACAAAGCCTGGACCAGTGTAACTACCACCCCCCGACGAGCAAGCAGAACTTGTCCCATCAACGCGAACGCAATCGGTAAGGTTGCCGGTAACCGCTTCGAGCGCTCCGGTAGCTCCAGTTCGAATCGCCCGATTCGAAGCATAGCCAAGCCCGCGGACGGGTCGAGCGGCCAATTCACCGCTGAGACCTGTGATATCGCCAATTTCGAGTCCGGCCGGCGGCAAAGTCCCGCCTCCCGTTTGTTGGCCGACAGCTACTCGGACGGCAGCCAGATTAATGGCTGGCGTACTCGGAGGCACTGCCCAAGTTTCCGAGAATTGAATTCGACCGTCGCTATGATAGCGCACGTAGTAGTAGGCTCCGGAGCTAGCATTCGTGGTCGGCACCAAGCGAACGCGTAAATTGCCGTCGACGATGGCAATAGTTAAACTCTGGGTCGCAATCGGCACTTGATTGGCCGCTTGGAACGATTTCCATTCAATGTAGGCAACGCCATTGAATCGCGTCCCATCTGCCTTATAGATAACGTCCTGAATTGTGGTCAGCGGCGGACCGGCTAGTGCACGCTCCGCGATCAAACCAAAAAGTGTTAAGTGGAACACGCACGTCCACAGCTTCGATCCTCGCATTGTCGGGGCCTCCCAAAAAGAAAAGCCCGCATCCGAGAAAACCCGGGCGGGCTGCAAACTACTGTTCGCTGAGTTAAATCTACAACGAGCTTGTCAACGATTCTGACAGCAGCCAGAGGCGGGCCAGAAGGCAACTTCTTTTTTTTGTGTATCTTACGGATACAAGAAATATTTCAACACCTTGTGAACATCGAGTTTGAAGGTGGAAAAAACGGCCTGAAATGCGGCGTCGGACCCAATTTGCCGACTCTGACCGTAACCTATCCAGTGGGTTTAGCGAAGACTAGGTCTTCCCTAATCGTTCGATAACGTCTGCGACCCTACTCGAACGTCCCCTCCGGCCCAGGTCGAATCCTTGTGCGCTCGCAGTCGCCCCCCAGAGGGCGTTGTCGGGGCCGTTCCTCGTCTCCGAGACGGGCTTCTCGTCGCCTTTCCGTCCCCCAACTAGGCGCGTTCCAGGTTTTGAGGCGTACTCCGTCCCGCTAGCCTTCCGCCAGAAATAGGTCCCGAATTCCGTCGATAAGACCCCGCTCCTCCTCACACCCGGATCGGCAACACCCGGATCGGCAACAACCGCATCGCCTCCAACCACTCCGCCAGCCGTCCCACCTTCGTCGCCAACCGCAATACGATCCGCCGCGCATGATGCACCAATCGCCCAGCCGTATTGAAAATCAAAAACCGCAGCCGCTTCGGCCGGGCCGCCAATAGTTCCGCCGGCAGCGCCAGCCGCTTCAGCGCCGTGATCACGTTATACGCAACCACCGCCAGCCGCAGCCATGCCGCATTCTTCGAAGGCATCACACCCGCCGCCAACTCGTTCTTCAATACGTCATGTACCCCTTCAATGGTCCCCGCCTTTTCCCGGTGCCACTCAATCAATCGACCCGCCTTCCACTTCACGATATTCGTCACCACCGCAAAATGCTTCACCTTGCTCCCGTCAGCAAACAGATCCTCCT
>JANXMS010000201.1 GCA_025354525.1 Acidobacteriota bacterium | reverse complement strand
GCGTTGCCCTATCCTCCACTCAGGTGGAAAACAGTTTACCTAATCGTGACCAACTGTGTCATCCTGGTCTCGGTAATCAGCCCCTCGATACACTTAAGACTCACTTACTTTCGTGTCTAGCCAATGGGGTCCACCTCAGGCAGTCAATTACGACTAGAAACCGCGTTCAGTCTCCCCCGAGTGCCGCCAGCGTTCTTTCCGACCTTTCTTGGATGATTGATCAAGCCCAAAACGCAAATCGACTCAGCGCACCCCAGCCTCCGTTACTTACGCCCCCACCCCATATCCCGTCGCGATAGTCTCGTTGCTTCAGTGATTTCCTCGAAACACTTCCACCCAACCGGAACTCCCACCCGTACGTAAGGACTTCGACATCCCGACAAGGCTACATCCGCTAGGGATTCCAGGATGGGTGTTTTTGACTAAAACCCCGAAAAGTCAATTTTTGCCAGCTGAGGCGGACAGCGGCGCCATTCAATTCGGCTGTTTGGAATCTGCGCTGTTCCATTCCAGTGCCGCCAACCGGTTGACCAACTGATCAAGATCGACAATCTCGCCGGGATCCCGGAAGTTGTACTCCCCATAGAAGTTCACATGCTTCCAGCTCACCGGACTGATCGACTTGATTCGGTCGGCCAACTCGAAATCCTTCTTGCGCTCCGCGTATTCAAGGAGTTGGGATAGGACGCAAGCGTTGTAGTAGATGACACAGTTGGCCAGCAACCGCGAGCACTCGCTCCACAGCTGCTGTTCCAGGTCGGTCCTGACCCGCAGTCTGCCGGCATTGGCGTATGCCACGGCGCGTAGCAACTTATGGTACGACTCGCCGCGGTTCAGCGCCCGCTGCACGTTGCGGCGGAGGCGTAGGGAATCGACGTAGCTCAGCAGATAGCGACTGCGATAGAGGTTGTCCAGTTCCCACAGCGCTTTCTTCGTCCGGTTCTTGCGTGCGTAGGAGCTAAGCTTGCCGATGATCACGCTTTGGCTCGTGACCTTCGTGGCGAGGGATGCGAAGATGTGCTTGATGTTGTCCTCCTCGGCGAGAATCAGCTTCGTGTTGGCCTTGCTGCTGGGTTTCAGCAGGAATTGCGCATCGTACTTGCTGGGGTGCTTGAAGCCGGAGAGCGTGGCCGTCTTGTCGCGGACATCGCGGTAGCGCGGTGCAAACTGGTAGCCGAACCCCTCCAGGATGACGAAATTGACCTCGTTGGTTCCGTGCGTGTCCGTCGAGTGGGCGGCGGGCCGGATATCGGTTGTGTTGTTGGCCAGGATGTCGTAGACGTAGTGGGATTCCGATTCGTTGGCGCCGATGATGCGCGCGTTGAACGGAACGTGGTTGGCCACCCCGGTGTAGTTGGTAATGCCTTTCTTTAGCCCGAAGTACTTCGGCGAATGGCGCGAACGGATGGTGTGGATCTGCGTCTCGAACTTCTGTCCATCGCTCGACGAATGAATGATGTCGTCGATATTGTAGTGGCGAAATACCGGCAACTTGGCCGTTGCATTGCTGACCCGGTCATTGCCTTCCCGCACCGTCTCTGGGCGCAGGAAATTATTGGCGGCGGTGAACAGCGTCTGGTAGTTCATATCCGAGATCGCACCCATCTTGCCCAGGCCGATGTTGGTTCCATAGGCGATCACGCTGGCAACGACCGCGTGCCGGTCCAGCGGTGTCTTCACGTAACGCTGGAGAATATGCGTGAACGCGTCGAGGCACTGGCAGCGCGAATCGACGAACTGGAGTAGCTGGGCAATGTGAATCTGGGGCATTTCATCGAAAAAGGGATTGTTGACTGCCTCCTCGTCGCCCACATAGGGCAGCGTCCAGGAGATCTCGCCGCTCTTTTTCCTGCTCAACTTGACGTACTGGTTTTCGCCAGACAAGATGCGCCGGTTCACCTCTTCGTATTGGGCTTCCAACTCCTCTTCCATGCCATTCAGAACCTCCGTCATCGGTCGCGAAAGCAACGGTGCATCAATGTCTTGAAGAATCTTCTGCTGATCCCGCTTCCAGGTATCCTTCGGAATCAGGTCCTCGTCGAAGCTGCGAAAGCGCAGCGAATCGCCGACGTAGATGTCGCCCGCTTCCAGCCGGTTGCGTAACAGCCGGTACACGAGGAATTCATATTTGTCGGCATGGATGCCGCGGTTGCCGTCCTTATCCTTTTGGTAGAGGTAGGGTTTCACGCTCTGGGGAATGAATGCCTTCGGCAGCTTCTCGAAGCTGAAGCGGTTGAGGCTCTTGCCTTTGTCGAAACACTCTCTCAGGTGCGCATTCCGATGATGCCGATCAGTCAATCCGATCTGATGCCGATCAGTTCGGAGGCAAGCAACGCAGGGCTTTCTCAGTGTGAATTAGTGATCGACATCCGTCAAGGCTTTTCGCGTGTTGGACTTGTTGACCAATCG
>JANXMS010000200.1 GCA_025354525.1 Acidobacteriota bacterium | reverse complement strand
CACCGATCATCCCTCCCTAACCGACAAAGCGCCACCGCCACCCAGCCCGAAACGACACAAATCAGCGGACGTCCCGCCCGACCCACCGTCGTCTTCCCGCTCCCCCCAAATCCTACTAATACGATCACCGATGGTCCCTCTGTAACCCGCGAAAGAACGTCTCCACAATACGCGGCGCCCACTGCCAGGCCGCCACCAGCGCCCAGCCGGAAGCGGGGTAAACAAGCGTCCGCCGCTCCCGCGCCATCCCGTCCGCAATCGCCCGAGCCAAGTCCGGCGCCGTAGTCGCGAAGCGCTTGCCACTCGCGAGTTCGTCCGGAGGCCGACCCACCAGCACATTCCCCTGAAACTTCGTCTTCACGTAGCCCGGGCAAACCAGCATCACCTTCACTCCCGCATCGGCGTTCTCCATTCGCAACCCATCAGAGAACGAAGCCAACGCGTGCTTGGTCGCTGAATACAACGTGAACCAGGGCAGCGTTACTTTGCTCGCGATCGACCCGATATTCACGACCATCCCCTGTCGCCGTTCTCGCATCCCCGGCACCACCAACTGCGCCAAATGTAGGGCCGCGAAAACGTTCAATTCAAACATGTGCCGCGTCGCGGCCGCATCAGCCTGCCACGAAGGCTGATACAGCCCCACCCCGGCGTTGTTCACAAGGATGTCGATCCGTCCGTAACGCTCCATCGTCCGCGCAACCAAAGTCTCGCGGAACGCAGCATCTGTCAGGTCCCCGGCGCAAGTGTAGTGCTCCGGATGGGGCACCATCGACCGAGCAGTCAGAGCTAGTTGGACACCGCGAGCGGCGAGTTCGGCGGCCAGAGCCTGACCAATACCGCTCGATGCGCCCGTTATTAGGGCCACCTGACGTTCCATGCGCATTGCTTGTGTTTTTCGGCCGAAGCGAAGCCATAATAGTAACATGGCGGTGCCGTTACTCCCTTTATTCCCTCTCAGCGTCGTGCTGTTCCCGCGCACCGATCTGCCGCTCCACATCTTTGAAGACCGCTACAAAGACATGGTGACCGATCTACTCGAAACCACCCGCGAGTTCGGCGTCGTCCTGGCGCTCGAAAAAGGCATCGCCTCGGTCGGCTGCACCGCCCGCATCAACGAAGTGGCCAAAACCTACGACGACGGACGCATGGACCTCAATACCATCGGCTTCCGCCGCTTCGAAATCGAGGATCTCGACGAAGGCCGCTCCTATCTCCGCGGCCGCGTCCAATTCTTTGACGACGAATCCACGGAAAACCTGGACGAGCCCATCGTCCAGAAGGCGATCCGCGGGTACTACTCCATTCGCGCGCTCGAAACCGGCCAGAACCTCCCCGAGCCCCGCTTGAACGATCAACAACTCAGCTTCCAGCTCGCCCAAGCCGTCTCGGACCTCAACGTACGCCAGATGCTCCTCATGTCCCGGAACGAGGCCGAACGGATCCGCCGCCTCGCCGACCACTTCCCGCTTTCGGCCGCCAGGGAGCGCCGCATCGAACACTTCCGGACCATCATTCCCCGCAACGGCCACGGCAAACTGCTTCCCGGCGCATGACCCGACAACACCTCATCATCGACGCCGACGACACGCTCTGGGAGAACAACATCTTCTTCGAGCAAGCCTTCGAAGAGTTCGCCGACTTCCTCGACCACCAACACCTCACCCGGTCCCAAGTCCGCGACGTCCTCGACGCGATCGAAGCCGTCAACGCCAAAATCCACGGTTACGGCTCCAAACGCTTCGGCATCAATTTGGTCGAAACCTACCACCAACTCGCCCAGCGCCCCCTCTCCGATCAAGACCTGAAGCAGGTCGCAGGTTTTGCCGAGAAGATTTTAGAACACCCTATCATTCTGCTGCCCGAGGTCGAAGAGACCCTCGTGCATCTAGCTGAGCGTCACGAACTGACGTTATTCACGAAGGGTCATCCCGACGAACAACAAGCCAAGGTTGACCGCTCCGGCCTTTCTCGCTTCTTCAGCCATGTCGGCATCGTGAAAGAGAAAGAGGTCAGCGTCTACCGAAAGCTAGGCGAGCAGCGCGGCTTTCATTTCCCCCATACCTGGATGATCGGAAACTCGCCCCGCAGCGATGTCAACCCCGCCCTCCGAGCCGGCTTTAACGCCGTCTACATCCCCCATCCGCGAACCTGGATCCTCGAACGAGAAGAGGTCCAGCCCAACGAATCGACACAATTACTGCACTTGAAGGGGTTCGGCGAACTGCGCAACTGGTTTTAGTCGATCACCTCAGATTTTTCCTCAAGGTTTTTTCATAACGGTCGAAGTGTGTTTTAAGCCCCTATGAATATGCTATCTACAGCACTTGAGGGTCTTAACCGCGCGCAGAATGAAGTCGATCGCGTGGCCAAGCGCCTTGCCCAATTTGCCGCCTTCGAAGACTCCGCCCCGGTTGACACCATCGCCCTGAGCGAAGAAACGCTCTCCCTCGTCGCCGCTCAGAACGCCCACTCAGCCAACGCGACGGTGGCCCGTTCGGCAACGGAGATGGAGTCGAAACTACTCGACATTCTCGCTTAAAATCGGGTCGAGTGACCTGGATTTTTCCCGACCGCCCTTCCACACCACCGGACATGCGGTTTTCCGCATCCGGCGGTTGAACCCGGCGGCGTTAGGTCACCGCAAGTTCAGATGGCATGAGGAAGCGTTGCGACTGATCGTAGCCTTTCTCAAATCAAGATTCAGGGCCATCGCCATACGCTGCGCATTCCGATGATGCCGATCAGTCAATCCGATCTGATGCCGATCAGTTCGGAGGCAAGCAACGCAGGGCTTTCTCAGTGTGAATTAGTGATCGACATCCGTCAAGGCTTTTCGCGTGTTGGACTTGTTGACCAATCG
>JANXMS010000133.1 GCA_025354525.1 Acidobacteriota bacterium | reverse complement strand
GTTCAACACCGCCCCCAACGTCACCCACAGCAGCGCCCGCGCCGGCTGCACCTGCGGCACCACAATCCACTTGCCTAAGTCGAGTAACAAGTAACTTAACCCCGGGCTCATCGCCCCCACTAACGGCAACCCGAGTAACATCACCCGCATCGCATCATTCACTCCGTTACGAATGCGCCACCACGCCCCCACCGCCACGGCCAGCAGCACCGCGTGATGCGCCCACCATGCCCCTTGCCACATCCCCACCCACACATACGACGCCCGCATGCGCTGCAGCGCCTCCAGGTCCGCCGGAACCGTCGCCCAGAAAGCCTGCCGTTCGGTCTCGCCGACTTGAAACTTGGCGGCCACCCACAACACCACAATCGATCCCACCATCCCCCACATCGCTCCCCTGCCCCGCCACAGCGAGTAACCACCCAGAACCAACCATACCGGCCACACCGTCGGCGGATGCAACAAAAACGCCCCCCCCAACGCAATGCCGCTGCCGATCCACCGCCCCTGCCCCGCCATCCCCATCGCCAGCAACAACAGCGGCATCGCCATCCCACGCGGAATCGGCTCATACTCCACCGTCAGCACCGCCGGCCCGATGATCAACGCTCCCAACCCGAACAACCCCGCCACAAACAGCCCCGCGCCCACCTCCAACCCCGCCGCCGTCGCCAACAGGTAGACCCCGTACAGACCCACAAATCGGGCCCCCAACTGCAACCCAGCCAAAATCGGCTCAAAGTCGCTCCCCGTCATCCGCTTCAAGCCGCCGGCTATTTCATCGTAAACGGTGTATCGCAAATGCGGATGCGTCGCGATAATATCATTGGCCAATAACTCAGGATTTGCAATCCGCTCCATCATCGGCAGATAGATATGCGTATCCGACTGTAAGTAAGTGTGCCCGGGAAACACGAAGAACCCGAGCAGCGTAAACGCCGCCAACACGGCGAAGCGCAACATCATGTCGTCGGGGTCTTCTCCAGCTGCTGCTTGATCCAAGTCCGTTGTGGACTCAACGCCATCGCCTTCTGCAACGCCGTCCGCGCCGCCCCGTTGCGCCCAGCCTTGCGGTGCGCCAAGCCCATCCACAGCCACGCCTCGGCCAACTTCGGTTCCAAAGCGGTCGCCTTCTCAAAGTCCTTCAACGATAGCTCAATACCACCACCCAGAAACGGCGGCAGATAGAACTTACCCACCCCGCTCGAAATCCATGCCAACGCCGATTTCGGATCTAACTGCAGCGCCTTCTCAATCTCCTGCTTGGCGCACTTGCCATGCTGCATCCCGGCCAACGGATCGGCAGGAATCACCTGCCCGCATAACGTTCCCAGCAGCCGGTGATACTCAGCCTTATTCGGCTCAGCCTGAACCGCCGCCTGCGCAGCTTTGATCCCAGCCTCGGCAGCCACCCGCGCCTCTCGCTTCTCGCGCAACTCCAGCGCCACCTCCGATAGGTACGATTGCGCCAAAGCAATCTGATACGGCGTCCCCACGGCCAACTTTGTCAACGCCGCCCGATCCTGCCGATCCCGCGCGGACTCCAAGTCCCCGGCCGTGCTAACCACAGCGCTAACGATTAATCCCAGAAAGAGTCGCATCTGACTCATTATCCAACATCATTGGGCCGCCAGCTTCCGTTGCCAAAGTAAAAATGAGAGCCCAATCACCGCCAGCAACGCCCCGTTGATCGCCAACGCATTCGGCACGGCCACCAGCGTGATCATCTGACCGGTGAGAAGACTACCCATCGGTCGCCCGCCCCGAAAGAAGACGTTATAGACGCTCATCACCCGACCACGCATATGATCTTCCGTCCGCATTTGAACCAAGCTCATCACCAGCGCAAACGACCCAATCAGGCACCCGCCGGAAACGAAGAAAATCCCCGCGCTCAGCCAGAAGTTCGTCGAATACGCAAACCCAATATTTAGCAGCCCCAAGACGATCAGCAACCTCATCGCCACACCGCCCTTGCGCTTCATATTCCCCAGCGCCGCCACAATCAACGCACCGCAAACCGACCCCACCCCCGAAATCGACATCAATTGCGAGTAACCATTCGCACTCAGTTGCAAGGTATCCCGCGCCACCACCGGCAGAAACGTCATCGCCGAAAGACCGAAAAACGTCATCAAAAAACCCAGCGCGACCAACGGCACCATCGACTCCCGATGCCGCACAAAATTCAACCCCAACTTCATCGATTCCAGCGGACTCTCACCCTTCGGCACCACCGGCAGCCGTTTCGGCAGCGACAGCAACGAAATGATCACCGCAAAGTAACTCAACCCGTTCAAGCCGAAACACCAGATCGGCCCCAAGCTCGCCATCGCAATCCCGCTCAGCGCCGGGCCAATCACGCGAGCTAAGTTGAACTGAATCGAGTTCAACGCAATCGCATTCGGCAGGTCTTCTTTCGCCACGAGCGAAGGAACCAACGCCTGGTACGCCGGTCCACCAAACGCTTGCGCACAGCCAACAATAAACGAAATTGTAAGGATGTGCCAGATCTGGATCAGGTTGAAATACAACAGACCCGTTATCGTAAACGCACAGCTCAACTGCACGATCTGCGACGCCATCACAATCTTCCGACGGTCAAAGCGGTCCGCCGTTACCCCGCCAACAAGCGAGAGCAAAAAAATCGGGATCTCGCCCAGGAACACGTCCAGGGCGAGAAGCTGAGGAGAATCCGACAGTTGGTAAACCAACCAACTCTGCGCGACTTGCTGCATCCAAGTCCCAATGGACGAGGTGCAAGCCCCCAGCCACATATTGCGGAACTGGGGGTAAGAAAAGGCCTTAAAAACCTTGTCCAGCAAATCGGCGTCCGTTCCGCTACGGAAGTGGCGCCGGGCGAGCGATCAGATGGAGAATGTTCCCGTCGCAATCGGTGAAGAACACCAGACGATTCCCTTGGTTCGAAAACGGCTCACCCAAAAAGTTCACCTGCAGGCCCTGCAGCACGGCCAAACCGGCATCGAAGTCTTCGACTTCAATCGCCAGGTGCCGAATACCCTCGTCTTTCATCTTGTTCGACGGGCGCTCGCCCTCGCTCGGGATGATCTCCAACATCGAACCATTCGACCCACGCACAAAATAGTTCCCGGCGTATTCGAAATTGATGCGGAATTCCAAGTGGTCGCGGTACCATTCGGCGAGCCGCTGGGGGTTGGGCGAGGCTATCGCCGTGTGTTCCAGGCCTTTAAACATATTTCACAATTGTACCGTATCCCCTAAAATCCGAAGCACAACACCCGATATGTCTTCTAGTGCGGGTACCACGCCGGGTTCTCAATACGCTGGAAAGTCTCACGGTCGCTTGCCATGCCAGCGAGTCCGACGGCCGTCTCGTCATTCTCGAAGTCCCCCCCGCCGGCTGGCCCGAACTCGATGGCCTTGCAGATGCCCTCGAACGCTCCGCCGCCGCCTCCGCCGCCGCTCGCTGGGCCCTCGAACAGACGTCCGTCGAAATCCTCGAAACCCTCGTCGAAGCCCTCGAATCCCGCGATCCTTACACCGCTGGCCATAGCCGTCGAGTAAGTAATTACTCGCGCGACTTAGCCCGCGAATGCGGCCTCTTCGAAAACGAAGTGGAACGGATCCGCGTAGGTGCCCTCTTGCACGACATCGGCAAGATCGGCATCCCCGACGATATCTTATCCAAAGACGACCACCTCTCCGATTCGGAACGCGCCATCATTGAAACTCACCCCGCCATCGGCGTCCGCATCCTCAAACGCACCGGCGTCTTCGTCGAATATCTCTCCATCGTCGGCCTCCACCATGAAAACCACGATGGCTCCGGCTATCCCAACGGCCTCGCCGGAGACAATATTCCCCTCGATGCCCGCATCGTCCACATCGTCGATACCTACGACGCCATGACCACTAATCGGCCCTACCGAGCCCGCCTACCCGAAGACCTCGCCCGCAAAATCCTCCGAGACTCTTCCGGCACTCAATTCAACCCCGAAGTTCTCAACTCCTTCTTCGCTGCCGAGATCGTCGCGGCGAAATAATTCTCCGAACTCATCGGATACCCCGCCAGCCGACGCAGCAACGCTAACTGCCCCACATGCGTCAACGCGTCCGCCACCGGCCCTTGCAACAACCGCTCAGCTGGCCCCAATCGCCCTTCATACGCCTCCACCGCCGCCAGCGCCGCCCAGAATCGCGCCACGTCCGCCTCCCAGCCCAAAGTCTCCAACCTCTTCCACCGGCCCGTACCCTTAGCCAGTTCCAACACCCAAGCGAATAGCTCTGCCAAATGCGTTACTAACTCCCCCGGCGTCTTCACCCCACCCCCAGCCGCAAACGTCCCAAACTCTGGCGGCGCTCCGGCCAACGCCTTCCCCGCCCGATACCCCACCGCCGCAATCGCATGCCGCAGCATCCCTTCCGCACTCCGCTTCTGCACCGCAATCTGGCCCGAGTGATAAAGCGTGTGCTGAATCACCCCGTGTAAAAGATGGTAGTTATCGTAGGCCTTCCCCGGCACCGCCGCGTCTAAGTCCACCTTCTCCACCACGTCGAGCAGCCGCTCCGCCGCCACCCGCACCCTCTCCTGCGCCACCACCCAGTCCCCGCCCACCGGCCAATCCGCTTCTCCCAACAAAATCGCGGGGTCGCCCCCAATCCGCCGCTCCGCTGCCTCTAACCACGCCGCCACGTGCAGCGTCAACTCCTCAATCGAATGCCCCACCCCGCCCACCTTCACCTTCGCCTCCGCCGCACTTACCCCCTGCACCACTTCAAACAAGGCATCCCCATGCCAAGCATCGCCATACACCGCCCGCCGCAACTGATCCATAATCCGATAGTTTTCCCGCATAAGTCGAGTTACCATCCTACAATGACCTCTCGCCCGGCGCTTCTCTTCCTCGTCTCTGTTGCCCTCGACGCCCAAACCGTCACCGGCCAACTCGAAGGCCACGTCGTCGACCCCACCAGCCTCCCCATCGCCGGCGTAAAACTCACCGCCCGGAATGCCGAATCCGGCACCCTCCGCGAATCCGTCACCAATCAATCCGGTTACTATCTCCTCTCCTTCCTCTCGCTCGGCACCTGGCAAGTCACCGCCGAACTCACCGGCTTCGGCCCCGTCCAACGCAGCGCTCAAATCGAACTTTCCTCCACCCGCGTCGCCAATTTCAAACTCGCCCCCGCCACCGTCGCCACCACCCTCACCATCGAATCCGACGCCTCCCTCATCGAAATGACGCGCGGCGAACAAAAATCGTCCCTTGATGAAAAGACCATCGAAGACCGCCCCCTGTCCTCCCGCAACTTCCTCTCCCTAGTCGAAATGATGCCCGGCTTCCAGTCCTCCGGCTCCTACTCCGGCGTCAACAATCCCACTCTTTCCTCGGGCTCTTACGTCTCCTTCAACGGCACCGGCTCCCGCTCCGCCTCCTTCCAAATCGACGGCGTCAACAACGACGACTCCTCCGAAGGAATGTCCCGCCAAAACGTCAACATCTCCGCCATCAAGGAATTCGTCGTCCTTACCAACGCCTTCTCCGCCGAATTCGGCCGCGGCGGCACCGCCGTCCTCATCCAGACCAAATCCGGTACCAACCGCATCCACGGCGACGCTTACGAGTTCTTCCAAAACCAAGTCATCAACTCGAACGGCTTCTTCAATAACTCCGCCGGCTCCCGCCCCGATGGCTCCCCGGTCGTCCCCCGCGCTCCCTACCGCCGCAATCAATTCGGCTACACCGTCGGCGCCCCCATCGTCAAAAACAAGCTCTTCTTCTTCCACTCCTTCGAACGCACCCAACTCAAAGCCCACTCCACCCAAACCCGCTGGCTCTTTCCCGTCGGCACCCGCATCCAAGTCGGCGACTGCCGCCTCTGCCTCAACCCCGACGACCACCCCAACCTCAACGCCGACAAAGCCTTCCTCGAATCCCTCCTCGCCCGCTTCCCCAAAAACGCGAACAACCCCAACTTCTGCGCCACCTGCCTCACCCAGCAAGTAGCCAGCTCTTTCCCCGATCAGGACTACGCCGGCAAGCTCGACTACGCCGCCAGCCCCCGCCACTTCTACGCGCTCCGCTATCAATACAGTCGCCAACGCCGCAAGCCCGGCCAACTCATCGACGGCGAAGCCGCCGTCCAAAATAATCGACAGCAAAACGTCGGCTTCACCGCCACCCAAATCTTCTCACCCTCCACCTCCGGCGAATTCCGCTTCGGCCTCGGTCTCCGCACCACCCTCGTCGATATATCCAGCGGCAACGATACCCCCATCGTCCGAATCACCAATCCAACCGCCTTCACCACCACCACCCTCGGCTCCGCCGGTGCCTTCCCCATCAACCGCTTCCAAACCGACTACCAGTTCAACTACAACCTCTCCCATATCCGCGACAAACACTCCCTCCGCTTGGGCATCGATTACCGCCGCGCCAAACTCGACGACCTCGCCGACAACAACTCCCGCGGCCTCTATAGCTTCGCCGTCACCGGCATCCGCGGCCAAGCTTCTTTTTACGACGGCTGGGAAAACTTCCTCCGCGGTTACATCCCCAACTACCAGAAAGGGTACGGAAACTTCTTCACCCAAAACCGTATGTCCGAGGCAAACTTGTATTTCCAAGACGATTGGAAGCTCCGTCCCAATCTAACGATCAACTTAGGCTACCGCTACGAGTACGTCCGCAAACCGAACGAAATCAACAACCGCGTCAATTACAACTACGACGACTTCACCAAAGGACACGAACCCCGCTTCGGCTTCGCCTGGACCCCCGCCTTCGACCGCGGCCGCCTCTCCGTCCGCGGTGGCTTCGGCATCTTCCACTCCCGCATCTTCCAGAGCATCTTCTCCCAATCCGGGGCCTCCCTCCGTTCCCTGCCCCCCCAAGGAATCCTTCGCGGCTTCGACCCCACATTCAACGTCGCCGACCCCTCCAGCGGCTACGTCTATTCGCCTACCACCTTCAACCCCACCGGCCTAGCCATCGCTCGCATCGCCCCCAACCTCGGCATGCCCAACATTCAACAGTTCAACTTCACCCTCGACCGCACCGTCTCGAAGGATATCGTCGTCTCCGTCGGCTACAACCGGACCCGCGGCATCGGCCTTATCCAAAACGCCAGTCTCAACCGGGCGCGCTTCCCGTTCCTTGGATCGGACGGCATCCTGTACGACCAAATCGACCCCGACCTCGGCAACGCCCGCCCCGCCCCCGGCTTTATATCCATTGCTCAGCCTTGGGCCAATCGCCGCCGCCCGGACCCTCAGTACTCAACCATTACTTACATCCATAACGGAAGCTGGAGTTACTACAACGCGCTCCGCCTCACCGCCCGCCAGCGCTATAGAAAAGGGCTCCACTGGATGATCAACTACGCCTGGAGTAAGTCCATCGATACCGGCAGCGATTACACCGCCGGAGTTACTATCACCGAATTCGACAGCGCCAAAAGCCAACGCGGCCTGAGCGATTTCCACCAAGCCCACCGCGTCAATTTCAACTACGGCTACACCCTGCCCTTCTTCAAGAAGAACAAACTCCTCGGCGGCTGGACCCTCAGCGGCAACCACACATACGCCACCGGCAACCCCTTCACCGTCACCGCCGGCTACGACGTGAACGCCGATGGAGTCTTTAACGACCGCCCTATTCTCCTCAACCAAGCGCTCTACGGAACCAGCGTCGACAACGGTCGTACCAACCCCGCCACCGGCCAGCCCTATAGCCTCCAGCAGCTGCCTCTCAGCGGCTTCTTCCCCACCATCGTCACTCCCGTCGGCCAACGCGTCTTCGACCCCGGCGGCAGCGGCAAAGATTCGCTTGGACGCAACACCTTCTTCGGCCAGGGCATGGCCAACTGGGACGCCGGCATCTACAAAACGTTCCCGGGAATCCGCGAAGGCCACCGCCTCCAGTTCCGCGCCGAGTTCTATAACACGCTTAACACGCCCCGCTTCGCCCTGCCCACGCGCAGCGCCCAAAGCCTAGCCTTCGGCCGCATCACCAGCACCTATAATCCCTTCAACTTCGTCGGAGCCAGTCGCCTCGACGATACCGCGCGGATGCTCCAATTCTCGCTCCGCTACACGTTCTAAAGGAATGGCGGGGAAAGAGGGATTCGAAACATGAACGCCCCAATGTTTTCTGCAAGTAGCAGATTCCACAATGCTACGGTTGCAATATACGCAGCAGCCACAAGGGCACCTTCGCCAAAAGTGCCCTACTAGAACCCCTTCTGAGTGCCCCGCTGCCGATGCATCTCAGACATCGTAGTTGATCCCGAACTCATATCCTTGATGCGTGTCTCCAAGAAAGTGCTGGTCGCCGACCCGCAGAAGCCGAGCGGGAGGCAGCAATTCGCCAGCGCGCGCCTTATCGTTGTAGAAATGCAAAACGACGACGAATAGGCCAGCGACCGCATTGAGCGCATTCTTCAGATTCGCTCGGTGGTACTCTTGGTGCCGTTGATGTTTGGTCTTGTTGTAGGCAGTCCACCAGAACGGAACGCCGTCCGGACTACTCCATTCATCCCAAGGGTGGAGTACCAGGCCAAATCTCGGGATTGTTACTTCAAACTGCGGAAATGCTGGACGCGCCGCGACGATCTCGTCGCGATACTGGTTGATTTTATGTGCATTCGACGGAGGATTGAGCTTCCGGCATAGCTGCTTGCAAACCACATCAACCTCGGCAGATGCAGCCAGAAGGACGCGGGCCATCTCAATAGAAAAGCATTCGAAATTGCGATCCTCAAACTCGATGTACCGGGACAAGATCTCAACATCCAGCTCTACCGCGAGAAGATAGTTCCAGTGAGGCTCAATCCTTGTTGTCTGTATTGCCATGACTACCGTTTTGTGCGAAGACTGATCCCTCGCTGTCGATACTATCGTCCTCTGCTGCGCCCGACAGTATCGCGTTTTGCAATTTGCTCCATCTCTTCCCACAATTTGGCCTGATCATCAATCGGTCCCATCACTTTAAACTGCAGTGGATTGGCGAATGAGATGACTGGTCGCACGGACACTCCGAGCGTAAATTGTTCTAGGCTAAAAAATCGATACGTCTTGGCGAAACGGTAAATACCTCTTCCCGTTGTGATTGAGTTACCTCTTTTCGAATCCGTAAATTCCTGCCATGATTTAGATTCTATCACCGTTCTCCAAGCGTGCCCCGCGCGCGGACGGTGGGGCTGAGTGATCTATATAATCGCACACTCGTGTCCAAATTAGGTCAAGTGCTTGGGGGGTAAAGCCCTGTTAGGGTAGAAAGGAGTTCCAGCAAGAACGATCCTACCTCAACGAGGCTACACCCCCTGTCACGAGTATCCAGCATTT
>JANXMS010000034.1 GCA_025354525.1 Acidobacteriota bacterium | reverse complement strand
GGCGTCAAGTGAGGGGGAGGCGTTTTTGGCAGTTGGACTCCAGCGGCTTAAATACCGGAGTTAGGCGAATCTCGCTGAATCTGGACGCGTTGGCTATACCACCGTGGGTGGTCGAAAGAGGGCCTCGTGTCAGGGATAAGCGTTTTCGGCGGTTAGACTCCTGCCGTTCGAAGATCGGGATTCGCCGGATCGGAGTGAAGAGGAAGGCGTCGGTGGTCGAAAGAGTGGCGTCAAGTAAGGGATTAGCGCTTCCGGCGATTGGACTCCTGGGCTTGAGGGCCGGGATTACTCGGATCTGGGTTAGGTGGCGTCGGCCTGGCCCCGTCAGAGGTCGATAGAGGGCCTCGTGTCAGGGATAGGCGCTTCCGGCGGTTGGACTCTTGCCGTTCGAAGATCGGAATTAGCTGGTCCTCGATGAATTGGAACGCGCCGGCGAGGCCTCCGCTCCGGTATTGCTCGCCGATCTCGGCTTCGACGGCGCTCGGTTCGCCGAGCGCGCTTAGGAAATGGTTGCTCGTCATCCGCGTGTACAGATCGCCGTCGAGCTTTCCGTGCTCGCGGAGGATGCGCTCCCGTACGTAGAGCGCCAAAACGGCATCGCCCAGCCAAGCCTGCTGGAGCAAATTAGATCGCGGATTCGAATGCTTCATAGCCACTTTCATTATCGGTTATGGCGGCACGAGCCAAGCGCCCAATGGCTTCCAGGGGCTCGTCTGCGCCGTCAAGGTCTGCACCGCGCCCCAGATACCGCGCGGCCCGGCAAATGCTGGTTTTGCGAGATAGTTTAGGGTCAGCGTCAAAGTGTTTCCGCTGAGGACCGCGGTTGAACCTTGAGCGTTGATGCGGCAATAGCTGTTTTCGATGGTGTTGGTGCCGATCAAAGCAATGGCCGTCGCTTGACTCCCGTCGCCATCATCGGGATAAAGAAACAGCAGGTTCGCCGGTACAAAGTAAGCGATGTAACAGGACTGCCTTGCATCGACAGCCGTATTCATCAGGACCCATGCGGTCTGTAACTTGTTCGCATTGATGGCATCCTGGAAAGTCACCGTCAGCGTCTTAGTGGCGGCCGTGGCCAACGGGGGCGACAGCGCGTTTGACCGCGGATAGTTCGTGCTGGCCTCGGGAATCATCGCCACGCCCATCGTCTGCCAGCCCGAAGTAATATACGCAACCGACTGCGCCGCCAGATAGATCAATCGGTTCCCTCGAAAACTGCTCGAGTAGGAAATAACCAAAGTAAGCGTCATCGAGTTGCCGTTGTCGACAGCCGACGACCCCATCCCGGAGACCGTACACTGGCTGTTATTCACCGATGCCGCGGTGCCCAAGACGAGAGGGACGGAGAGCCCGCTGGCTGTGCCCCCGTCGTTGACGAGGAACAGGACTCCGGCTGGACGGGAAAAGGCGATATAACAAGCGTTTCCGCCGTCAAGGGCGCTGTTGATGAGGACGTTGACGACGCCGAGATTGGCGACGCCCGCGGGATGAGAATAACGGGCGACGATGGTTTGGGTGTTACCAGAGGGAGCGATGGGGCCGCCGTCCCGGGCGCTAGGCGTGAGGAGGGAAGGAGAGATCGCTTGATTGACCGTGAAGACCTGCCCGCCGATGAGTAAGGTTCCAATGCGGGCCGCGCCTGGATTCGAACCTATCGAGTAAGTTAGTGTGGCTCCCGAGACGATGCCGCTAAGCCAATTTACTCCCGAGGTCGGGCTGATTACACATCCGGCACCGGTCGAGACGGTCAGCGTTCCTGAGCTAGCCCCAGCGCCGACGCTGACGCTCGCCGGACTCAACTGGTAGGTACATGTAAAGTTCGCCGTCACCGTCTTGGGGCCGTTCAGGAGTAAGTTTTGAGGGTTGGTGATACCGGCTAAATCGCTTGTAAACCCGGAAAACGCGAAGCCCGGAGCGGCCGCCGCGGTCAACGACACGAGCCCACCGGTCGGGTAATAGCCGTCGGCTGAGGTCGGCCCCGGCGTGAGGGTGCCGCCCGCCGCGGGGGTAACGGCACGATTGAGAAGAAACTGGGTCGCATAGTTGGCCAGATAGGAGGCACTTACGCTGCTGACGGTGATCGTGCGGATCGCCGGGCCGCCATCGCTCCAACCCGAGAAGATCGCACGAGTACCGGGCTGATTATGCGCGGCAGGGGCCTCCACCGTCAGCGTGGTGCCGGCGGGCAGCGCCAAGCTAAAAGGGGTCGCCGTGGGTACGCCGTTGATGTTTAGAACCAGCCCGGCGGGAACGGTCGCGAACGAGACCGTCGCCGCAACCGTCAATCGTCGGATCCGCTGGTTCCGCATGTCGGCCACGTAGATCCGCCCCAAGCTATCCAGCGCTACCGCGCGCGGATCGTAGAGAGTGGCGACGGTGGGGTCGCCGCCGTCCCCAGAGAGATTCGGTACGCCGGTGCCGGCTACCGTACGGATCACCCCGGCCGCATTGACCTCCCGCACTCGGTGGTTCCCGCTATCAGCCAGATAGAAAGTTCCTGCTGCCGTCACCGCGAGCCCGGTCGGATAGTTCAGACCGGCGGCAGTCGCTCTGGCTCCATCTCCGCCTGAGCCTGGAGTAGTGGTTCCGGCGACTGTGGTGATCACGCCTCCAGGCAAGAATCGCCGGATTCTAGAGCCATCGGCGACGTAGACGTTGCCAGCCGCGTCCACGGCCAAGCCGGTGGGGCCGGCCAGTTGGGCTGCCATGGCGCTCCCGCCGTCTCCGCCGAAGCCGTAGTCGCCGGTGCCGGCGATGGTCGTAATCACCCCGCCGACCACCCGCCGGACGCGATTGGAGGCGTCGGCAAGGTAAAGGTTTCCGGCCGCATCGAGGGCCACCGCTGAAGGGAGGAGGACTTGGGCGGCGGTGGCGGCGATTCCGTTGGCCGGGGAAGTGCCGCCGCCCGCGATGGTAGTGATAACCCCACCGGGGGTAACGATGCGCACGCGGTTGTTAAAAGTATCGGCTATGTAGAGGTTGCCACCGGCATCGACGGCGACACTGGACGGTCGGTAGAGCGTGGCCGCTGTGGCTTGGCCGCCGTCCCCGCTGTGGAAGATGCCGCCGTTTCCGGCAACGGTCGTCACCGTGCCGCCGAGCGTGACGCGGCGGATGCGGTGGTTGTCCGAATCGGCGATGTAGAGGTTACCGCCGAAATCGACGGCGGCTCCGCTTGGATTGAAGAGCTGGGCACTCGTCGCGGTTAAGCCATCCCCACTGAAGCCGGGCGTGCCCGTCCCCGCCATCGTCCGGATGATCCCTCCCGGAGCGATCGCGCGGAGGCGAAAGTTACCCGTGTCGGCGATGTAGACGAGGCCACCCACGTCGGCAGCGACCCCATAGGGCTGGTAGATTGACGCCGCCGTGGCCAGTCCGCCGTCTCCGCTGTAAATCGGGTTTCCGTTCCCGGCAACGGTCGAGATGACTCCGCCATTGACCCGCCGAATTCGATGGTTCGACGCATCGGCCACGTAGACGCCTCCGACCAGATCGATCGCAATGGCGTAGAGGTCGCCGAACTGAGCGGCGAGAGCGCTGCCGTTGTCGCCGCTGAAGCCCGCCGTTCCATTACCGGCGATGGTATCGATGGTTCCGTTCGGCGCGATTCGGCGGACTCGTCGGTTCCAACGATCAGCGATATAGACGTTGCCCGCCGCATCGACGGCGACTCCACGAGGATTCCACAACTGAGCGGAAGTGCCCGGGCCGCCGTCGCCGCTGAACCCGGCCGCACCGGTGCCAGCAATCGTGGTCAGGACGCCGCCGACGAGGCGACGAATGCGATGGTTTTCGGTGTCGGCGACGTAGACTGTTCCGGCACCGTCCACCGCTACGCCCGCTGGATTGTTCAACTGGTTTGTAGTCCCGCCAGCGAGCGTGCTAATGACGCCGCCCGGCGTCACGAGACGAATGCGATGATTTCCCATATCGGCGATGTAGACGTTGCCGGCGGAATCGACCGCGACGCCGCTGGGATCGCGGAGTTGGGCTGCTACGGCCGGTCCGCCGTCGCCACTGAAGCCGGGTACGCCGTTGCCGGCGAGGACCGTTATCACGCCGCCTGCCGTCACTTTGCGGATGCGCTGGCTCTCGGTGTCAGCAATATAGACGGCACCGGCAGCATCGGCGGCAATGGCTCGCGGGGAGCGAAGCGCAATCGTCGAGGCCGTCGGGCCTTCGCCAGACCCACCGGCGATCGTAGCGATCGTGGTTTGGCCCAACGCTTGGCTCGCGAGGAGGACCAAGGCCAACATTCCGAAGTAAGAAGACTTCCACATAAGGCGAGACCGCAGGCCCAACGGGGGTTGGGGCCGGCCCGGGTTATGTGGGACTTATCGGTTGAAGGGGGAGATGTGAGAACGACAAGGGGGTAGGAAATTGCCGGGGGTTGTAGAGGCGGGCGGAGTTGGCAACGAGAATATGGTCGCGGACGCAGGCGGATCGGACCCTCGGGGCAAGTTGGCCGACGATCGTGCCGTCGTTGATGAGTTGGAACAGCGTAGGCTGGAATTGGGGTGGGGCCAGGCGCTTCGGGGCTCAGGCCCGGATTGTGAGGGGCTTATCGGTTGGAAGAGAGCCGACAATTACCGGAAGTTGTAGAGGCGGGCGAGGTTGGCAACGAGAATGTTGTCGCAGACGGCCGCATCCGGGATCCAAGTGGCGAGTTGGCCGACGACCATGCCGTCGTTGATGAGTTGGAATAGCGTAGGCTTGCAACTGGGGTGGGGCCAGGCGCTTCGGGGCTCAGACCCCGGTTGTGAGGGGCTTATCGGTTGGAAAAGAGCCGACAATTACCGGAAGTTGTAGAGGCGGGCGGGGTTGGCAACGAGAATATTGTCGCGGACGGCCGCATCCGGGATCCAAGTAACGAGTTGGTTGAAGATCATGCCGTCGTTGATGGGTTGGAACGGCGTCGTTTGGAGAGGAGTCTTGGAAGCGGGATTGGGATGGGGCCAGTCGCTGCCCCACAAGACGCGGTCGGGATTGGCGGCGACTAGCGCCCTGGCGAGTGGGAGGCAGTCCGGGTAGTTGGGCCCGCGTTTGGAGACGTGATAGGCGCCGGAGATTTTCACGTAAGCGCGGCCAGAGCTGACGAGCTTGACGAGGTCGGCGAAGCCAGGCTGTGTAACACCCAAGGCAGCGCGCGCGCCCCCGAAATGGTCGAAGACGATGGGCACGGAGAGGCCGGAGACAACGTCAGTGAGGGCGGCGATGAGGTCGAGGGTGGTGTTGACCTGCACATGCCAGCCAAGGTCGGCGACCTGCTCGGCCGCCCACCTGAGACGCGCGGCGGCGACGACGGCATCGGAAATATCGCTGCTGGCGAGATTAAGACGGATTCCGCGGATTCCGGCGTCGCGGAGCGATTCGAGCTCTTCCGAGCGCGCCTTTTCGCTGACGACGGCGATGCCGCGGGCGGTGCTTCCCCGGACCTTGATTCCAGCGAGGGTACTGGCGTTATCGGTTCCGTAGACGCTGGGAGTGACGATGACGACGCGTTCGATGCCGAGAGATCGATGGAGGGCGGCCATGGCGTCGGGCGCGGCTGGCTCGGGGGTGTACTTGCGATCGGCGACCATCGGATAGTTACCGAAGATGTGAGTGTGACAATCGCACGCCCCGGGCGGCACCGTGAAAGAGACATTAGCCATTCCGCTATGATACGCAACCCGAAGACGCGGGACTTTACGCCGGGAGGTCGGTCGGGTTACCGTACAACGATGAGCACTACCGCGCGTCCACGCTTTCGCAGCGCCCGCACCGCCGAGTTTACTGAATCTGTGATCCGCGATATGACGCGGCAGGCGATTGCCGCTGGGGCGGTAAACTTGGCGCAGGGGTTTCCCGACTTCCCTGCCCCGGAGTGGCTGAAGTTGGCGGCCGCGGAGGCGATTGCGGCCGATCACAACCAGTACCCAATTACTTGGGGGATTCCGCCGTTGCGGCAGGCGATTGCGGATAAAGCGCGGCGGCACTATGGGCTGGAGATTGACCCCGCGCGGGAGATCACAGTGGTTTGCGGGGCGACTGAAGGGATGGCGGCGGTGTTGCTGGCGCTGGTGGACCCGGGTGACGAGGTAATTGTTTTCGAGCCCTACTACGAGAACTATCATCCGGACTTACAGCTGTGCGGGGCAACGCGGAAGCTGGTTACATTGCACGCGCCGGATTGGGGCTTCGACGCGGAGGAGTTACGCCGGGCGTTCAGCGCGAAAACCAAAGCGATTATCATCAATTCGCCGAATAACCCCACGGGGAGGGTTTTCACCCGGGTGGAACTCACTTTGATTGCGGAGTTGTGCCAGGAATATGACGCCTTGTGCATTACGGACGAGATTTACGAGCATATTCTATACGATGGGGCCGAGCACATTCCGATGATGACGTTGCCGGGGATGAGGGATCGGGCGGTGCTGGTAAATAGCTGTTCGAAGACGTACAGCGTGACGGGATGGCGGGTGGGCTGGGTGCTTGCGAATCCGGACTTAACCGATGGGATTCGGAAGGTCCATGATTTTCTGACGGTGGGGGCGGCAACGCCGTTGCAGTATGCGGCGGTGGCGGCACTGCAAGCACCGGACGCTTACTATGCCGAATTAAGTGGCCACTACGAGTGGCGGCGGCGTAAGCTGGAGGGGTATCTAACGACGGCGGGGTTCCGCTGCTTCACGCCGCGAGGGGCATATTACACTATGACCGATATCTCGGCCTTTGGGTTCTCGGACGATACCACGTTTGTACAGCATCTGATCCACAACGTCGGCTTGGCGGGCGTACCGGGTTCGAGTTTCTTCTCTCGTCCCGAACTGGGCCATAATTTTGTCCGCTTCTGTTTCTGTAAGAAGGCGGAGACCCTGGACGCCGCTGGAGAGCGGTTAGCGCGCATCTAACGGCTGCCTCATGGTCTTAATGTCGAACCGGTTCCAGCCTGCGGCGAGCTTCTGTTCGCGGACGGTGAACCAGCACATCCCATGGAAGGCGACCGGGCGACCACGCTTTTGCCTGGCTCGATGACGGCGTTGGGTTCGGCCGAGATCGAGCTGAAGAGGCTCTATGCCTTCGGCGTAGCGCTGGAACTGTTCGGGGCGTCATCGTCGGCGAGTCCGTGGCAGATGGCGTACGGGACCAGCCAGTAGCAGATTGGTCAGAGTGGGTCACTTCCTGATGGGCTACGTTCTATACCGCTTGCAATATAGGGTGAAGTCGCATAATCTAGGCAAAGCTTATGAACCGTTATCTCCTTTGTCTTCCAGTGGTTCTGCTTGCCAGTGCCTGTAGCTCGACGAAACCTGCGGAGCCAGCCTTTAGGGGCTCGGCCAGTTTAGTTCCGGAAACGAAAGCGGAATTGATCGCGAGCGATCCATCCTGGGGGAACACCGAGGGCCCGGCGATCGATTCGAAGGGCACGCTTTATTTCACTTCGCGCGGTACTTATAAGGGCATTGTTTCCTGGACCGCCAAAGAGGGAGCGAAGCCGTATCTGGCGGTTGCGGCCAAAGAGGGCCCGGGGGGCTTGTGGATTGACGACAACGACAACATTTTCTTAACGGCGACCGGGGAGCAGCAGATTCTGAAGGTTAGCCCGGACAAGAAAGTGACGGTGGTGGCTGAGAACTTTGACACAATGCCCGGGATAAGCAAAGGGCCAAACGACTTAGTGGTACATCCGAACGGAACCATTTATGTTACTGAGCCGAACGGGTACGACGGGACCGCTCCAAAGGGGACGATCTATCAAATTACTCCGGACAAAAAGGTGACGGTATTCAGTAATGAACTGACGGGGCCGAACGGAATTATACTGAGCCCGGATAAGTTAACGTTGTATGTGGCTCATAACGTGGCGGCAAATACCTCCAAGATCGAATCGTTCCAGTTGAATACCGACGGAACGCACGCGCGGGCGCGGGAGTTGGCGACGATTGAGCCATGCCAAGCGGACGGGATGGACGTGGATGAGTTGGGGAATATCTGGTTGACGTGTTACTCGCACGGGACCGCTTATCGGCTGACGCCGGGCGGTGCCATCATCGAGAAAATTACGACGGAGCAGAAGGGGTTGACAAACATGAAATTTGGGAGGGGGGCGGACAACCACTCGTTGTACCTGACGAGTTCGGATATGGCGAGGGTGACGGGTTACGTATACCGGGCGACGGTGAAAGCACCGGGGTTGCGCTAGATGGGTCGCTTAGCGGGGAAGACGGCGATTGTGACGGGCGGAGCGTCCGGGATTGGACTCGCGATAGTGCGGCGATTCGTGGCTGAGGGCGCGGCGGTGGAGGTATTGGAGCGCGAGATGGGCACGGTGGACGGGGCGGTGGTGAGCGTGTGCGACGTAGCGGACGGGGCACGGGTGGAAGCGGTGGTGGAGGAGATTCACCGGCGGAGAGGACGGATCGATATTCTCGTGAACAACGCTGGCATCGCGCACGTGGGGAACGCGTTGACGACGAGCGAAGCGGAGTTTGAGCGGGTGCAGCGGGTGAACGTATTTGGGCCGGCCAACTGCTTGCGGTCGACGTTGCGGCACATGGTGGCGGACGGGGGAGGTGTCGTATTGAACCTGGCCTCGTGTGTTTCGGTGATGGCGATAGCGGACCGCTTTGCTTATGGGACCAGTAAGGGCGCGGTGTTAGCGATGACTTACTCGGTGGCGAAGGATTTTCTCGATAAGGGGATTCGCTGTAACGCGTTGTTACCGGGGCGGGTGCATACGCCGTTTGTGGATGGGTTTATCGCAAAGAACTATCCGGGACGGGAGGCGGAGATGTTCGAGAAGTTATCGAAAGCGCAACCGATTGGACGGATGGCGAAGCCGGAGGAGATGGCGCATGCGGCGCTGTTTTTGTGCAGCGACGAGGCCGAGTTTATTACCGGTGTGGGATTACCGGTGGATGGGGGAACGCTGAGTATTCGGTAGTCGGTTACAGGCGGCACGTTGGCGCTTCGAGCAGAGTGCCGAAGCGGGCGTCTGGATCAGGTCGATAGTTGCGATCAGGAAAAATCACTGGTGTCCGATTAAAAGCCGAATAGAATTAGGTATTTGGGCGTCCTACTTGTATCTTCTTCGGGGTCGATATCTTTAAAGGCTTGTAAAACGGGTCTTTTTTGAACAGCGTCAGACTCAGGACCTGTAAAAAGCTGAGAGGGACAACTGGATAGCTAGGCGCTTCCGGACGATGGCCACCAGGACGTGAACGCAGGCGGCGATCCAGAGTTGAGTCTTCGCGGCGTTCTCGCTGGTTCCGTAAGAGGCCTTGATTCTGAGGTGTTGTTTGATCTATTCGAACGATTGAACGACATACTGGCCATAAACAGGCAATGACGGAAGTAACGATCTACTACTCTGACCGCTGGAAACACTTTTGATAAAACAGTATTGCCGTGAAATGTTTAGCGGCAGACTTACGTCACTCCTGTCCAAAATACACTTACATACCAGTAGGATATGATTTCGGCGGCATCGATCGCTTGTAGCGTCCTCATTAATGGGCGCCGTGGGTTCCGACAATAGGCTTGCAATGCCCTCCTGTGTGAAGGTAGTGAAGTGAATCGGTCGCCATCGGTTCTTTCACGCGCCTTTACAGCAAGTCTTGACTTAACAGACGGCATATCCGCGACGTCTGAAGAGATCAGGAGCAATGTCGGGAGAGAGGAGGGGGGAAGAGCCTCGGCGAAATCGACGACAAGCGCATGCATTGACGGGGCCCTGAGCTGGGACAAACGTAGTTTGACGTCCGCCCAAAACGGGGCCGGTAGTTCGGGTTTCCAGAACGCCTCCATTGAGGCGGGTATCGCTCTAGAAGGGCGTTTTCACGGTACAGGTCGCCAGTCTGTTCAATCAACTTCTCCATCATTTCCCGAGAGCCGAATTCGCCAGTCTCGTCAAGAAGTACAACGCGGAACGTGCCGCCAAAAGATTCACCTATTGGAGCCAGTTCGTGTCCATGACGATTTGCCAGTGGCGCATGCCGACTCTTTACGCGAGAGTTGCAACGGTTTAGTTCAATGCGCCGGGTCTAATCCCAATACTCGTCATTTACGAAACATTCTGATGCTATTCTGTTTTAGAACAGGAGAGCTTTAGGATGTCGCGAACCATTGCCCAGTTGCCTGCGGGAAGTCGAATCACAGACTACATCAGTTTGGGTGTGGTGGCGAAGACTTTTCCCTTGGAAAGAGTTCACGCGGCGCTG
>JANXMS010000032.1 GCA_025354525.1 Acidobacteriota bacterium | reverse complement strand
ACGCTCTCCTTCTTGGTTGCGGCCAGCGCCGCGTGAACTCTTTCCAAGGGAAAAGTCTTCGCCACCACACCCAAACTGATGTAGTCTGTGATTCGACTTCCCGCAGGCAACTGGGCAATGGTTCGCGACATCCTAAAGCTCTCCTGTTCTAAAACAGAATAGCTTCAAAATGTTTATTAAATGACGAGTATTGGGCCTAGGGGGAACAGCGTTGTTTCCAGGTACTGTCCGATCCATTGGTCGTCGAGCGGCCAGTGGAGGTCGGCGGCGTGAAACCGGGCCAGATACTCGTGTACGGTGCTTTGGCTGACGTTGACGCTCAGGGCAATCTGTCTTTGCCCGAGTTTTTGTTCGAAATGGAGCCTTCGAATCCCTTTAGTTTTCTCATGAAGTTTCTCTTAGGGGGCAATTTTGATCAGCTTTCCTGAGCTGCTCATCGTCATCCGAGTAAAAACCCAACGCCGCCAAAACTCCGTTCTCGTCCGTTTTCGATCACCGTTCTCCCCTTTCGATCACCGGTGGCCCGGGGGAGCCAAAACTGATCGGTTTAGGAGGAGAACAGGGATCGCTTTCAAAAGAGAACGCTGATCGGTTCGGAGGAGAATACGCAGCTGGAACCGAAGTTCCTGGCCGAGCACTTCAGCCAATGGGGCTTGGCGCTGGCGGGCAACAGCATAGGGCTCGACCCGGGCGGTTGGTTCCATGGCGAAATCGGCGCAGAGCAGGACCCGAAGTCGATCAGCCACGAACATACCTTCAACGTCGAAACGGCGGACGTGGGCGCGCTGGAAGCCACGCTCGCGCAGATGAGCGAGAAGGTGGGGAGGCGGGTGCGGGAGCATGGCTTCTTCGCCCGGACCATTCAACTGAAGCTACGCTACTCGGACTTCTCGATCTTCACCCAGGCGCTGACTTTGAACCACGCGACGCAGACCGATACCGAGATCGACGAGGTTTGCTCGGGGTGCAGACCGCAGGCTTCTCGGAGCCCGCGGGCCAGATGGATTTGCTCGACGGTACCAAGCACGAGCACATGAACAAGGCGCTGCACGCGGCGGACAAACTGCGGGACCAGTACGGCGAAGGGGCGGTGTCGCTCGCGCTCGGGATGAAGGGCCGGTTCAAGGAACAGAGGCACGACGCCCTGCCTAACGACCCCAAGCTAAAAAAGTGAGATCCTGGAGGGTCATGTCTGAGCCCCTTGGCTTGCTCCTGACCGAGCAGCGCAATCCCCGATCCGCCAACATCGACCAGGTGTCGACGGTCGAGATGCTAACGATCATCAACGCCGAAGACCGGACGGTGGCCGAAACCGTCGAACGGGCGATTCCAGCGATGACCGTGGTGCTCGACCAACTTGTCGCCCGGGTGCAGGGCGGCGGTCGGCTGTTTTACATCGGTGCCGGGACCAGCGGACGGCTGGGGGTGCTGGACGCGTCCGAATGCCCGCCGACCTACAACGTGCCGTATGAGATGGTCCAAGGGATCATGGCCGGCGGGATGACGGCGCTGTACAAAGCTACCGAGGCGAGCGAGGATTCTCGGGCCTTGGGCGCGGCCGATGTGGAGGCGAAGGGGTTCACGGCGCAGGATACGCTCGTGGGCATCGCGGCCAGCGGACGGACGCCGTACGTGATTGGCGCGCTCGAATACGCCCGGGCTCTAGGCGGGTTGACGGTGGCGCTGGTCTGCGTGCCGGAGAGCACGATGGCGTTGGCGGCCGAGCATACGATCGCCGTGCCGACCGGGCCGGAGGTGGTGACCGGGTCGACGCGGATGAAGGCCGGGACGGCGACCAAGCTCGTGCTGAACATGCTGTCGACCGGGTTGATGATCCGGTTGGGCTACACGCATGGGAACCTGATGGTGAACGTGCAACCGAAGAATGAGAAGTTAGTGGACCGGGCCATCCGCATCGTCGCAGCGGCGACGGGCGTGGACCGGGCTGAGGCCGAGCGGCTTTTTGAAGCAGGCGGTCGTAACGTTAAGCAAGCGATCAAGCAACATCATGGATAAGTTCTCAATTAAAGGCGGGACCGCTCTACGCGGCACCGTAGCCGCCAGCGGGGCGAAGAATTCCGCGCTACCCGCGCTAGCCGCGTGCCTGCTGACGAGTGAGGCGGTGACGTTGTCGCGGATCCCGCGGGTGAAGGACATCCGCACGATGCAGAGCCTGCTGGCTCACATGGGCGCGACCGTCGAAGAGTACAGCCCGGACGTGACGCTGGTACACGCCGCTTCCCTGCCCCGCCCGGAGGCACCCTACGACGTCGTGAAGACGATGCGGGCGTCGAGCCTGGTGCTGGGGCCGCTGGTGGCTCGTACGGGCCGGGCGCGCGTTTCGATGCCCGGTGGCTGCGCCATCGGCGCGCGGCCGATTAACCTGCACATGACGGCGCTGGAGCAGTTGGGCGCGCGGATTGAACAGTCGCATGGCTACGTGGAAGCGACGGCCCCGGACGGGCTGCGGGGCAGGCCGATTCACTTCGACAGAATCACAGTGACCGGGACCGAGGACATTTTGATGGCGGCGGTGCTGGCGCGGGGGGAGACCGTGATCACGAACGCGGCGCGGGAGCCCGAGGTGGTGGACCTGTGCGACCTGCTCGTCAAGATGGGCGCGAAGATCAGCGGGGGGGGGACGTCGACGATTACCGTGCAAGGCGTGCAAGCGCTTCATGCGGCCGAGCACCGGATTATCGCCGACCGCATTGAAGCGGGGACGTTGCTGCTGGCCGGGGCGATCACGGCCGGAGACTTGACGGTGACCGATTGTGTGCCGGAGCACCTCACGGCGTTGAACGCCAAGCTGCGACAGGCGGGCTTCGAGGTGACCGAGCCGACTCCGACGAGCCTGCGGATTCGGCCGCAAGGGAAGCTGCGCAGCGTGGACATGACGACCGAGGAGCACCCGGGTTTCGCCACCGACTTGCAGGCGCAGTACATGGCGCTGATGACCCAGGCGGACGGGATTGCGGTGGTGACCGAGACGATCTTCGAGAACCGGTTCATGCATGTGTCTGAGTTGAACCGGATGAACGCGAACATCCGGATCGACGGGCGGAAGGCGCTCGTCGCGGGGCCGCGGCCATTGACTGGAGCGCAGACGATTGCGAGCGATCTGCGGGCGAGCGCGTCGCTCGTGCTGGCGGCGTTGGTGGCCGAGGGGGAGACGGTGATCGACCGGGTGTATCACATGGACCGGGGCTACGAACGGATCGAGGAGAAGCTGCAGTCGGTGGGGGCACGGATCCGCCGGATACAATAGAATAATGGCCCATAACCCTGGTTTTTTAGCGATTGTGAACGACGCGAAGAGTCGCGTGGCAGAGATGGACGTGACGCAGTACGTGGCTTTGCTCGCTACGGGTGAAGCGCATATCCTGGTGGATACACGGGAAGAGAGCGAGTGGAACGCCGGGCATGTCGCCGCGGCGGTCCATTTGTCAAAGGGCGTGATCGAGCGGGACGTGGAGACGAAGATCCCGGCCAAGGATACGAAGCTAGTGCTGTACTGCGGGGGTGGATTCCGCTCGGCGCTGGTGGCCGATAACCTGCAGAAGATGGGATACACCGATGTGATCTCGCTCGACGGCGGCTGGAAGGCCTTGCTAGAAAATAACGAAGTAGCTAAAGCAAGCCCAGAGAAAGTAGCACAGGCATAGGGTCTCGACGAAGCGAAAGAACTTGAAGAACCCGACGGACATGAACTCGAAGCGGATCATCATAGCGAAGATGACCGCGGCGTAGACGGCGGATGGATCGATGAACGTGCCGACGGTGCGAACGTAGCCAACCATCGCGAAATAGTAGGCGAGCGGCAGGTTGCTTTCCGGGCGGAGCTTACTGCGACCGAGAAGCAGCCACATCGTCAGGATGAAGACGATGACGGCGAGGACACCAAGATCAGTCGTACGGATTCGCATAGAAGAAGTGCCCCGGGCGCTAGAACGACCAGCTCAGACTTGTATAGCCGGTATGAGCGTTGTAGTCCTGAAGCGTCAGGAGTTTCTCCTTGTACTTGTAATACTGCCAGCCCAAATTCCAACGCACTTTCTTATGTAACTGAATTGAAAAGCGGGCCAGCGGGGTCTCGTAGGTTAAGGGAAAAGCCTGATCCATGAGCGCGACACCTAGGCGGGCGGCGTCTTGTATACGGTGATAACCCAAGTAGATGTCGGCACGCTTGGCGACATTGATCTGAGCGCCGAAACGGGTTTGGCGGAGGCGGGAGCGGTAGAAGCCGCGGTCGTTTTCGACCAGTTCCCCGAGAGAAAAGTAGGCGAGGCCGGTGACGGTTTCGATGTGAGTATGTCCGTAACCGGCTTCGAGAGTTACAAAGCCGCGCGGGCTCCACGTGCCATCAATGGAGGCAACTCGGGTGCGGGCGCTGTGGACAAAAAGGGAGGTGGAGTTGAGATTGTAGTTAGTCTGGAACTTACTCAGTAGACTCCAGCGCTTCGTCTTCCATTGGGCCCGGGCGGCGACGGCATGATAGTCCTTTTCACTCGTCGTGTAAAAGGGCCGGTCGGCGCGGCCGAGTTCGCCATCGAGGCTGAAGCGGAGTTGCTTCGCAGGCTGCAGTCGGACGCCGAGGAGGCCGGAGTGGAGGCGGTTGGTTTGTTCGATACGGTCGAGTTTGGCAGGGGCTTCGAGGTCTTCGAATTGGCTCGAGCCGATGCGGCGTTCGGAGAAGTGGTAGCCGGAGAAGAGGCCGAGCCAGTTCGTGAGTTTGAGGTTGGCGTCGGTGAGGTTGGCGAAGGTTCGAATGCCGAGGTATTGGAACTGGAGGAGCTTGAGGCCGGCGACGGCGTTGTTGATTTCGCCATACGTGGCTTCGCCTTCCATACGGGTGTTGTAGAGGGCCGTGTGGTTCGTGATCGTGAGGCGCTCGAGGGGGAACCAACTGAGCGTTAGGTTACCGGTGGTGACCGGGCGTCGGGCGTTGCCACCGACGAAGACCTGGCGGTTTTGGGCGGCGCTGAAGCGGCCGGTGCCAAGGGCCAGTTCATCGGAGACGAAGCGGCGTTGGCCGGTCGAGTTGGTGAAACGGGCGTCGATCGTGAATGACTTGAAGGCTTCGTTGTGAAGGCCGACGCGCCAGTAGGGGGCTTGGCCGTGGTTGGGTTCGTCGCGGCGGAATTGCGAGAGGGTGGCGGTATCGTTGGGGTTGGCTCCGGCCCCGGGGGAGACGAGGGGGGCGCGGGTATCGTCGCGGAAATACTCCCAGCCGTGGAGGACATGGAACTTGGTTTTGAGGACCTCGAACTCGGTGCCGAGGCGGTATTCGTTGCGAGTGCGGCGGACGTTGAGAAGGTAGGTGAACTCGTCGCCGCGGCCGTCGGGGAACTGGAGGGTGGAGAAGGCGGGGCCGTCCTGCTGGTTACGGGAGTAGCCGAGGAGGACGCGGAAGCGGGCTTGGGGGAGGATGACGAGGTCGTGATCCTGGAGTTGGCGGCTGGTGTTGATGAGGTGCTGGCCGCTTGCGATGGTGAGGGCGGGGTTGAAGTAGTCCATCCAGCGCCAAGTTGAGTCGTAGCGGTAGAGCTTCGCCTTGCTGACGCGGAGGGAGGAGAACTGGTAGGGGTCGTTGCCGAGGCCTTGCGTCGAGAGGACGATTTCGTCGAAGTACTTGCCGGTGCCGGGCTTCTTGGAATTGACGGTGAGGTGGCTACCGAGGAGGCGGATGCCGTTGCCGTAGTTGACGTCGCTGCGGAACTTGCCGAGGTTACCTTCGACGACACGGAAGCGGTAGCCGGTTTCAAAGGAGTTGACGATGTTGTAGTCGGCGAGGTCTTCGCCTTTGGCGTCGCCGGCACGCTGGGGGGTGGGGGCGATGAGGGGTTGGGCGGCGAGGGTGGCGGTGAGGAGGAAGGAGGCGAGGAGGAGTCTCATCGGAGGAACCTCGCGTCGGCGTTGGAGCCGTGAATTTTGACGTGGCAGGCGGTGCAGTTTTGATAGCGCGGGTCAGCCATGTTGTGGGAGCCGGACTGGGTGGGGATGCCTTCGCCGGTACGACCAAAGCCAGCGGCTCCGTTGTGGCATTCGAGGCAGAGGGTGAAGACGACAGGACGATTGAGGAGCCGCGGGTTGGCCGAGCCGTGGGGGGCGTGGCAACTGTTGCAGCCATCGACGCGGAGGGCGGCGTGTTCAAACAGGAAGGGGCCGCGTTTGTCGGCGTGGCATTGAACGCAGGACTGTTCGTTGGATTGGGCGTGCTGCTGCATGCGGGGCCGTTGGCCCATCCGCCAGTTGGAGGCCGGGGCACCGTGGGGGTTGTGGCAGTCGGAGCACTGGACGGTACCTTCGTTGACCCTGTGCTTGAAGGGCATGGAGAACTGGGCTTTGACGTCGGTGTGGCAGGTGTAGCAGAGGTCCTTTTGCTGGTGGGCGAGGAGGTATTTGGGGGTGGCTGACTTGTGGATGGAGTGGCAGTTGGCGCAAACGACTTCGGATTGGGTGTGGCTGCTGCGGCGGATATTGGCGCGGGACATATCCTTCGAATGGCACTGGAGGCAGGTGTCGAGGGACTTCTTGGGGGTGAGGGTGGAGAAGGCGATGATCGCGTCCTTCTTCCCTCCTCCGTTGACGTGGGCGCGGCCGGGGCCATGGCAGCCTTCGCAACCGCGATCCGCCTTGGTGTGGGCGTTGCGGAAGAAGTCCTGGGTTTGGACGAGGTGACAGCCTCGACAGGCCTGGGAGCCTATATAGGGGTCTTTAGGCTGGGCCCATAAGACGCCGAAGAAGAGTAAGAATAAGCTCCAATAGCGCAGCACTTTCGTTACTATAAGCGATCTGGGGCGGCTACAGTTGTGAAAAGTGTCCACGGTTGGCTCGGGAGATCCTTAAGATAGGGCTTGGCCCAGCGGGTTTTGGGATGCTTCCGAAGGTGAGGGGCGGCGCGGAAGTGGAGGCCGCAGGAGTGGCCCATGGAGGCGTCGAAGCTCAACCTTTCGGCCATTTTGGCGTCGGCCACCTTGGCTTGGACGGCTCCGGCGAGGCCGAAGGGGCCGACCCAGCCTTTGATCCCGCGAGGGGAGAGATCGATGTGGCCGCAAAGGGTACGTTCGTTGGGGTCGGCCTTGCCGGTGAAGGAATCGAGGTGGTCGGACAGGAAGGCCTTGGCGAGGTCGGTATCGATTTTGCCTTTATGCTGGGCCATGAGTTGATCCCAGCGGATGTGACGGGCGTTGGCGGAGACAGAATTGTCGGTGGGGTCGAAGGTGGTTTCTTCGGCGATGAGTTTAGGGTTGATGGGGAAGTTGGAGCCGACGAAGTATCCGTCGGTGGTGCGTTGGAGGGTGACGTTTTTGAGGCCGAGTTCGAGGCTGGCGATCTCGCCGGTTTTGCGGTCGCCGATGAGCCAGGTGTTGGCGTAGCCGCCGTTGTTGCCTTCGGTCATGATGCGGGTGAAGGCGTCGATGGAGTCGGCGTATTGCATGGCTTTGCGGGCGCGGACGAATTCGGGGATGCCGGCGGGGTCGAAGCCGGAGAAGTTGCTGATCGTGGTTTCGGTGATCATCATGCCGCCGGAGTTGACGCCGAAGTCGTCTCCGGAGTGGATGAGTCCGGGCATGCCATCCATAATAAAGCGGAAGCCTTTTGTCGGCTGTATATCAAATACGATATTCCATCGAGCGCCCTCGGCGTAGCCGGTCCAGGCGTTGTGGGCGAAGACGATATCCCCCCCTTTGGTATAGCTGCCGGTGGCGATGAAGGCGGAGCAGCGTTCCGGGACAGGGACGGTAGATTTTTCGGCAAAGGGAACGTAGTAGGGTCCGAGTTCGAGCCAGGCGTTGAGGGCAACGATGTCCCAGAGGTCGAGTTTGAGGCCGCGGGCGATGACGCCGTCGGTGATGCCTTGGAGTTCTTCGCGGTATTCGGTTTCGATTTTGGGCCAGAGGACGTCTTCGGCGGCTTTGCGGAAGAAGGCCCAATCCTTTTTCGTATCGTGTTCCAGGGAGGCGGCGATAACGCGGCGGGTGTCGCCGATTTCGGGGGCGAGGAGATAGCCGTGTTGGAAGCCGATGACGTTGGGTTCGCCTTCGAGGTGGACGTGGACCCAACCATTTTTCGCAGGTTTCCTAAACGCGGAGCGCAGCCGTGCGTCTGTACTTGTAGGTTCGGAGACCTTCGCCGCGGGCGGCACGCCGGCCCAGCCATAGGACAATGCTACCGACACTAGAAATACCAGCCTGATTCGCATGAGTGTGCTTTGGTTTTCAGTATATTGGGTAATGACGATGTTACGACTATTCGCTTCACAATTTTTAATGTTTTCGGGCCTGATTTTTGCCCAACGGTTGCCGGCACCGGAGCCCAAGATTCTGATTGACCCGGATAAGCCGACTGAGGTGATTGCCATGGTGGACGGGAAGGCGTTCACGCAAATGGACTTGCAGTTGCTTCTGGTGACGATGTCGAAGGCGCAGCAGGACTCGGTAAAGAGCAACCCGGTTGAAGCGTTGCGGATGTACGGGTGGCTGAAGAAGATGGCGGCAATGGCGGAGAAAGCGGGTCTGGATAAAGAGAGCCCCTACGCTCAACGGCTCGAGATGAACCGGTTGACGCTGCTGAGCGAAGCGATGATTCAGCGGCACGAGCAGGACGACATATTGCCTCCGGAGACGCTGAAGGGATACTACGAGCGGATGAAGGACCAGTTTTCGTCAGCGAACCTGAAGCTGATTTATTTGTCATTTTCGAATGAGACGGAAGAGTTGCAGGCGAAGAAGAAGGGCGAGGAGTTACATGCCAAGTTGAAGGCGGGGGCGGATTTCGTGGCTTTGGTGAAGGAGCATTCGAAAGATCAGACGTCGAAGGACAAGGACGGGGACTACACTCCGGTGAAGCGTTCTGACGACGCCCCGGAGAATGTGAAGGCGACGATTTTCGGTTTGAAGCCGGGCGAGTTCAGTGGTCCGTTGCGGCTGCCGAATGGGTACTACCTTTTCAAATTGATCTCGTTTACGAACAAGAGTTATGAAGAAGTGAAGGATACGCTGTACACGGACGTGAAGCAGCAGAGGAATCGGGATTGGATGCAGCAGATGCGGACGAGTGTGGACGTGAAGGTAGTGGTGCCCGCCAAGTGAGGGACAGGGGCGCTTCGCGAATATAGCAGTATCGACGTTGGTGGGGAGCGCATTGGCAGCGAGATTGGGAGCCGATACGGGTTGCACGGACCTGAAGGTAGCGACGCCCGCCAAGTGAGGGCCGGGATCAGTTTCACGATTGATCGCAGGCTTGGAGTTGCCGGTTGGCTCCATCGGCGGTGCCGAGGAACGCGTGGCTGGCGTTGAAGACGACGATGAAGTTTGGCTGGCCGTTAAAGGTAATAAAACTTGGAGCGCTCCATCCGCCGGTACCGAAAATTTGAGGAATGTTGATCGTGTTTACTCGGCACAGGAATAAAGTGCCGGGCCTGACGATGCAGACCGAGCCGTGAGGGCCGAAGCGAACGTAGTAGATTTCTTTGGGAATTCAATCGTTTTCTCCAATTCCGGCAACGGAGTGGAGGAAGTCCGGCAACAAGCGACAGAGGTGCAGCGGATCCTCCCGAAGGTTTGGGACAGTGTCGGCCCAGCCGTTGCTTCCCTGAATTTCTTGAGGAAAGAGGTCGGGAGAGGATAGAGACTGAGAGTTGTGGTTCCAGGTGATAGCTGGCATAGCGATCTATCGATGCGGCGAAGTCCGAACGTAGGGGCCAATGGCGAAAGTCCAGTGATAGAATACTGTTAAGTTTCATGACGCAGACCGTCCCCGATATTCTGGCCCGCATTGTCGATGAAAAGCGGCGTGATCTCAAGGAAAACGCGGTCGATCCGCGGCTTGAGGAGTTGGCCTTGGCTTCCCGAGGAACCCGACGCGATTTCCGGGCGGCTCTGGCGGCCGGGCCGCCGGCGGTGATTGCCGAGATTAAAAAAGGGTCGCCGAGCAAAGGCGTTTTTACGGAATCGTTCGACCCGGCGGGGATTGCGACCGCGTATGAAAAGGGCGGGGCGGCGGCGCTTTCGGTGTTGACGGATCGTTCGTTCTTCTTCGGTTCGTTTTCTGATTTGCAGGCGGCACGGGGGGCGGTGGGGTTGCCGATGTTGCGGAAAGACTTCACGATTGTCGAGCAGCATGTGCTGGAAGCGGCGGCATATGGGGCGGACGCGATTCTGTTGATTGCGGCGATTTTAAGCGTCGCCGAGTTGCGGGGCCTGCGGGAGTTGGCGGCGAGTTTTGGTTTGGCTTCGCTCGTCGAGGTCCATGACGGCGACGAGTTGGAACGGGCGCTTGATTCGGGGGCGGAGATTGTGGGCGTTAACAATCGGGACCTGCATACGTTTCGCGTTTCGCTGGAGACGTCGCTGCGGCTGGCGGAACGGATTCCGGCTGGAGTTGTTCGGGTGAGCGAGAGCGGGATACACGGGGCCGAGGATGTGAAGAAGCTGCAGGGGGCGGGTTATCAGGCATTTTTAGTGGGCGAGCATCTGATGCTGGCGCCGGACCCGGCGGCGGCGCTACGGGCGTTGCGGGCATGATGGTAAAAGTCTGTGGCATTACGAATCAGGCCGATGCGGATGCGGCGGCAGGAGCGGGGGCGATTGGGTTTAACTTCTACGGGCCGAGTCCGCGGTATTTGAGTCCAGGCGCGGCGGGAGAGATTGCGACGGCGGCGGGGGTTTTGCGGGTGGGGGTATTTGTGAACGAACCTAGAGCCGGAAAGATGGCGCGGGAGGCTCGGCTGGATGTGGTGCAGTTGCATGGGGACGAGCAAGTGGGGCCGGACGGGTTTCGGATTTGGAAGGCGTATCGGGTGACGGACGAGTTTTCAATGGAGAAACTTTCGTTTCAGGCGGAGGCGTTTCTGCTCGACGCACCGAGCGAGTTGTACGGGGGGAGTGGGCAGATGTTTGACTGGACCCGGGCGAAGGGCGCGGCGCGGCAGATTTTGCTAGCGGGCGGTTTGGGGCCGGAGAACGTGCAAGAGGCGATCCGGGCGGCGCGACCGTGGGGGGTTGACGCTTGTTCGCGGTTGGAGTTGCGACCGGGGATAAAAGACCACGCGCGGGTGGCACGGTTCATCGAATTGGCATTAACAGCATGATTACTTCTTCAAATCCTTATAACGGCCCTGATAGCGGCGGACATTTCGGACCTTACGGCGGACGGTACGTCCCCGAAGTGCTGATGAATCCGCTGGAAGAGCTTGAACAGGCCTATGCCGCGGCGCGGGAGGATCCGACATTTCACGCCGAGTTGGCGGGTCTGCTGAAGGATTACGCGGGGCGGCCGACGCCGCTTTATTTCGCCAAACGGTTGAGCGAGACGTTGGGTGGGGCGAAGATCTACATTAAGCGGGAAGACCTGCTGCATACGGGGGCGCATAAGATTAACAACGCGCTGGGTCAGATTTTGCTGGCGCGGCGGATGGGGAAGGAGCGGATTATCGCTGAGACGGGGGCGGGTCAGCATGGTGTGGCGACGGCGACGGTTTGCGCGCTGTTCGGCATGAAATGCGTGATCTACATGGGCGAGGAGGACATGCGTCGGCAGCGGCTGAATGTGTTTCGGATGCGGCTGCTGGGAGCGACGGTGACGGGGGTGACGTCTGGAAGCCGGACGCTGAAGGACGCCATCAGCGAGGCGATGCGGGACTGGGTCACGAACGTGGGCGATACGCACTATCTGCTGGGTTCGGCGCTGGGGTCGCATCCGTATCCGATGATGGTACGGGACTTCCATAGCTGTATGGGGATTGAGGCGCGCGCGCAGATTTTGGAGAAAGAGGGCCGGTTGCCGGACCAAGTGATTGCGTGTGTGGGCGGCGGGTCGAATGCGATTGGGATTTTCCATGCGTTTATCCCCGATGTCGGGGTGAAGCTGGTTGGGGTGGAGGCGGGTGGGCGTTCGCTCGAGCCCGGGCAACATGCGGCGCGGTTCGCAGGGGGTAGCCCGGGGGTTTTGCAGGGCTGCTATAGCTACGTGCTGCAGAACGGCGATGGGCAGATTTCGTTGACGCATTCGGTGAGCGCGGGGCTGGACTACGCGATGATTGGGCCGGAGCATGCGAATTTAGCGGATGAGGGAAGGGCGGAGTATGTGCCTTGTTCGGACGCGGATGCGCTGGAGGCGGCGCAGATTTTGGCGCGGACCGAGGGGCTAATTCCGGCGCTGGAGAGTGCGCACGGAGTTGCTGAAGCGCTGCGGCGAGCGCCGTCGGCGAGTGGGCAGATTTTCATTGTGAATCTGTCGGGGCGTGGGGATAAAGACATTGATATCTATCGTGAAAATTTGAAAGAGCTGGATGAACCCGAGTCGAATTAGTCAACTATTTGCGCGTTGCCGCGCGGAAAACGAACCGGCGCTGATCGCCTACATTACGGCGGGGGACCCGTCGCTGGAGCGGACGGTATCCCTTGTCGAGGCGATGGAGTTAGGGGGGGCCGACCTGATCGAGCTGGGGGTTCCTTTTTCGGACCCGATTGCGGACGGGCCGGTGATCATGCGGGCGACCGAACGGGCGCTGGCCAATGGCGCGAGCCTGGCCGGGGTGTTGGAGGTGGCTCGGCAGGTGCGGAAGCGGAGTCAGATTCCGATGTTGTTGTTTTCGTACTTGAACCCGCTGTTGCAGTATGGGTTTGCGAAGCTGGCGGCGGACGCGGTGGCGGCGGGAATCGACGGCATTCTGATGACGGATGCGAGCGTGGAGGAGGCCGGGAAGTTTGTGCCTGTGGTTCGGGCGGCGGGACTGGACACGGTGTTTTTGGCCGCGCCGACTTCGCCGATGGCGCGGTTGCAGAAAGTCGCTGAGTATTCGTCGGGTTTTGTCTATTTGGTGTCTCGGACCGGGGTGACGGGAGTTCGAGATCAGGTGTCGGGATCGGCTGCGGAGTTGGTGGCAAAGATGAGGCAAGTGACGGATTTGCCGTTGGCGGTGGGGTTTGGGATTGCGAAGGCTGCGGATGCAGGCGAGGTGGCCAAGATTGCGGACGGCGTCGTGGTGGGCAGCGCGTTTGTGCGGATTATTGAGAGCTACGCTGGGTCGCCGGAGTTGGAGAGCAAGTTGGCGGAGTTTACGCGAGAGTTGAAAGAGGGTGCGAAGGCGGGGCGGGCGTGACCACCGAAGAGGCGGCTCAGGCGGCGCTGGCGGAGTGCCGGGCGCAGATCGACGACGTGGATCGGCGGTTGGTGGGGCTGCTGAATGAGCGGGTTTTGGTGGTGCAGCGGATTGGTGAAATTAAGCAGACTTCGGGGCTGAACGTGTACGAGCCGAACCGGGAGAAGAAGGTGCTGGGGAACGTATTAATGTTTAATGGCGGACCGTTGCCGGACGAGGCGGCGGTGCGAATTTTTGAACGGATCATGGACGAGATGCGGACGATTCAGCGGGATCGAATGCAGGAGAAGGAAAGCTAATGTTAGTTGTGATGCAAGCGGGCGCGACGGAAACGCAAGTGGAGCGGGTGATTGATAAGTTGGTGATGATGGGCTTCACGGTGCACAAGTCGACCGGGGTGACGCATACGGTTTTAGGGGGAGTGGGACCGCAGGAGCAGTTTGATCCGCGGGAGTTTGAAGCGCTGGACGGGGTGAAGGAGTGTCATCCGATCGTGTCGCCTTATAAATTGGCGAACAAGAGTTTTCGACCGCAGGGGACGGAGATTACGGTAAGGGGGGTGAGGCTGGGGGGGCCGGAGGTAGTCGTGATGGCGGGGCCGTGTTCGATTGAGAACCGGGACCAGATTGAGTTGTCGGCGGAGATTGTGGCCAAGGCGGGGGCGAAGGGGATTCGGGGGGGGGCGTTTAAGCCGCGGTCAAGCCCGTACAGCTTTCAGGGGTTGGGGGAAGAGGGACTGAAGATGATTCGGACGGCGGCGGACCGGCAGGGTCTGTTTGTCGTGAGCGAAGTGATGGAGAAGAGCCAGATTGGGCTCTTGAGCGAGTATTCGGATGTTCTGCAGGTGGGGGCGCGGAACATGCAGAACTTTAATTTGCTGCGGGAGTTGGGGACGATTCGGAAGCCGGTGCTGCTGAAGCGCGGGATTGCGGCGACAATTGAGGAGCTTCTGCTGTCGGCGGAGTACATCATGTCGGGGGGGAATTACGAGGTAATTCTGTGTGAGCGGGGGATTCGGACGTTTGAGACGGCGACGCGGAATACGTTCGACGTGTCGGCGATTCCGGTGCTGCACGGGTTGACGCATTTGCCGGTAGCGGCGGATCCGTCGCATGGAGTGGGAAAGCGGAATTTGGTGGCTCCGATGGCGCGGGCGGCGGTGGCGGCGGGGACGGATTTGTTGCTGATTGAGGTGCATCATGACCCGGACCACGCGTTGAGCGATGGGGCACAGAGCTTGTTTCCGGAGCAGTTTGTGGAGTTGATGGAGCAGTTGCGGGGGATCGCCAAGGCCGTTGGCCGGGGGGTGTAAGGCGATGGAGCGGGTGGCGATTTGCGGGGTAGGGCTGATCGGGGGGTCGTTTGCCTTGGGGCTGCGGCGTGGGGGATTTACGGGTTCGATTGTGGGGGTGAGTTCGGAGCGGACGATTGCGGAGGCGGTGGAGTTAGGGGTGGTGGAGCGGGGGGTGACGCTCGAAGAGGCGGCGGCGACGGCGGATTTGATTTATTTGGCGCAGCCGATTTTTAAGATCTTGGAAGTGATTCCGGCGTTAGGGAAGATGCTGGGGCCGCAGGCGACGGTGACGGACGCGGGGAGTACGAAGGGGCTGATTGTGGCGGCGATGCGGGCGCATTTGCCGGTGGGGCAATTCGTGGGAGGGCACCCGATGGCGGGCAAGGAGAGCCGGGGGGTGAGGGGGGCGGATGGGTGGCTGTTTCTGGGAAGGACGTACGTTTTGACGGCGGAGCATTGGCTGCGGGGGTGGGTCGAGAAGATGGGGGCTCGGGTGGTGATTCTGGGGGCGGAGGAGCACGACAGGGCGGTTGCGTATACGAGCCATTTGACGCAATTGGTGGCGACGGCTTTGGCGGGGACGGTGACGAAGGCGTTGCCGGGGGAGGAGGTGCAGGTGAGCGGGCCGGGGTTGATCGATACGACGCGGTTGGCGCAGAGTTCGTACGATGTATGGCGAGACATTTTGGTGACGAATCGGGAGGAGGTGGACGGCGCGTTGGGGGCGATGATTGCGCGGTTAGAAGCGATGCGAAGGAGTTTGGGGGAGAACGAGGGGCAGTTTGCGGAGGGGGCGGAGTTGCGGCGGCGGCTTGTGCGGAGCGTGAACTTAGGGTAGGATTTTTGGTTATACTTTTGGTATGAAGACTGCGATTTCAGTGCCGGATGACTTGTTTGCACAGGCTGAGGCTGAAGCGGGAAAGCAGGGAGTGTCGCGCAGTGAGTTGTATCGGGTGGCGCTGCGAGAGTATTTGAAACGGCGGCACGATGAGGATGTGACGAATAGGATTAACCACTATTTTGAGGCGCACCCGGAAAGCGAGAAGGTGAGTACCCTTAGCCAGCTATCCGACGACGAGTTCCTGCGGCGAATTGAATGGTAAGACGGGGTCAGGTTTGGTGGGGAGAGCTGGGTATACCCATTGGGTCCGAGCCAGGCTTCCGCAGGCCAGTTTTGATTCTCCAGTCAGACCGCTACAACGGGACGACGATTAGCACGGTTGTAGTGGTTGCAATCACGAGTAATCTGAGCCTTGGGGAAATGCCGGGGAACGTTTTTTTACCTCGACTGGAGACTGGGATGGCCAAGGATTCGGTGGCGAATGTATCGCAACTGAAGGCGTTGGACAGGAGTCGGTTGACGGAGAAAGCCTGTACGCTGACACCGGAGTTGATGCGAGCGGTTGAGGAAGGGGTCCGGTTGCTCCTCGACCTTTAGCTTTGGGGGACGGCTTGAGGGGAGGCGGCGGTTTGGGTGAGGCGGTCGTAGAGCCAACGGACACCGTAGACGCCGCAGCCGAGGGCGACGCTGATGGCGGCGTTGACGACGAGGACGCTGGCTACGGTGAGGATGAAGGCGACCGCATCCGTGCGTCGCATGCGGGGGAGCCGGGACCAGGTGGACCAGTCGAGCAGGCAGAAGCCCATCCAGGCGGTGACGCCGGCGAGGGCGGAGATGGGGATGTGGGCGACCAAGGCCGACCCGGCCGATAGGAACAACATGATGAAGGCGGCGTGGGCGAGGTTGGAGACGCGGGTGGAGCCGCCGCAACGGACGTTGGCGAGGGAACGGGCGGGGATGCCAACGCTGAAGGGTGCTCCGAAGAGGCCGGAGATGAGGTTGGCGATGCCGTAGGCACCGAGTTCGCGATCAGCGTCGGAGCGTTTGAGATGTTGATGGCGGCCGCGAAAGTGTTCGACGACGCGGGAGGTGATGAGGAGGTTGACGCTCGAGACGACGGCGAGGCCGAGGGCGGAGGGGATCATCTGGAGGGTGTCGGCGGGGGACCATGTGAAGTTGGCGAGGGGAGGGAGGGAGAGAGAGAGGGCACCGACCTCTTTATCGTGCCAACCGAAGAGATTTCCGAAGGCGACGGCGGCCATGATGCCGAGCATGGGGGCGGGGGCGTTGGGCAGGAAGCGGCCGGAGAGGGCGGCACCGATGATGGTGGTAAAGGCGAGAGCGGTGACTTGCCAGTTCAGGGCGGAGAGGTGGCTGAGGGCGTTCCAAAGCTGATCGAGCATGGAGCCTCCACCGAGGAGTTTGAGGCCAAAGAGGGATTTTAGCTGGGAGATGATCATCATGGCTCCGATGCCGCAGGAGAAGCCGGAGACGACGGGGAGAGGCACTTTCGTGATGAAGCTGCCCCAGCGGAGGACGCAAAAGACCATCAGGAAGATGCCGGCGACGATGGTGATTTTAGCCGCGCCAGCGGGGCCTTGGGCTAGGACAGCGGCGGCGATGAAGGGGACGGTGACGGTGGAGGTTCCACCGATGAGAACGGGGTTGCGGCCGAGGAAGGCGCAGATGGGCGCGGTGAGGACGGAGGTCATGAGGCCCATGGTGGGGGGGAGGCCCATCAGGGTAGCCATGGCGAGGCCGTAGGGTAAAGCGATGAGGGCGGCGACGAGCCCGCCGGTGAAGTCACCGGCGAGTTCGCGCCCGCTGTATTTGATCGGCGACCAGGCTTGCCAGGCCGCCGGTTGGGGTTTAGGCATTTGCAATTTTGAGGTACGCGGCTTTGAACTTGGCCATTTCTTCCGGGGTCCCGATCGACACGCGAGCATGTTTAGGCCAAGCGGGCCAAACGCGACCGATGTAGATTTTCTCTTTGACGAAGGCTTGGACGATCTTTTCGCCGGGCATGCCGTTGAGTTCCATCATGAATTTGTTGGAGACGGAGGGGACGAACTTGCTGTTTTGCTTAGAGAGGAAGGAAAAAACGTCTTCGCGGTTGTCCCCGATGAGTTTTTTACGGGTGGCGACGAGGGTGGGCACTTTGAGCGAGGCATGCGCTCCGACGACGCCAGTGAGAGGAAGGGCTCCGGCGCCGTAGCTGGAGAGTTTGGCGAGGAGGTCCGGCCGACCGAGGGCCGCACCGGCGCGGAGGCCGGCCATGCCGTAGAGCTTGGAGAAGGTGCGGAGGATGATGACGTCCTTATCCTTAGCTGCAAAGTCGGAGCCGAAGGCTTCGCCGGTGAGGTGGATGTAAGCTTCGTCGAGGAGGATGATGGCGCCGGCGGGTTTGTTGGCGACGACCCATTCGATGTCAGCGCGTTTGGTGATGGTGCCGGTGGGGTTGTTGGGGTTGCAGATATAGATAAGGCCGGCGTTGGGGCTGGCGGCAACCATGGCTTTGACGTCATGGGAGTGGTCGGCATTGAGCGGGACGCGGATGACTTTGGAACCGATGAACTGGGCGGCGCGCTGGCCGGCTTCGTAGCCGGGGTCGGCCATAACGAAGGGTTTGTCGGCGGAGGTGAAGGCAAGGACCGCGCGATGGAGCGGGTCCGAGGAGCCAGGGAAGGGCATGACGTAGTTGGCTTTGAGGCCTTCTTGGTCGGCGAGAAGTTTCGCAAAGCTGAAGGTTTCCTCGTACATATAGCGCCCGCCTTTTTTGACGACGCCGTAGATGGCTTCGGCGGCCTCATTGCAGGGGCCGAGAGGGTTCTCGTTGGCGTTAATTTTGACGGCGTCAGGGTCCATGTTGCCGATCATCGAGAGCTGCGCGAGGGCCGGTTCATTGAACAGGGGGAGAGCCGCACCAGCGGCGAATAGGGCACTGCCTTTGGCGAGTGCGCGGCGAGAAAACTCTTTCTTGAGTCCTTCCGAGGTGAGAATTGACATGATGCGATGAGCTCCTGGCTAAAAAAACAACATGAGGTTGAGCCGGGCCTGTTTGGAACACAGACCCGGCCAAAGTAGAGTCGGTGAACTGGTTAAAAGAAGAACCGCACGCCGATTTGGTACATCCGAGCAAAGTTGGCTTGAGCGGTGATTTTGCCGAAAGCGCCGGTGCCGTAGCTGAGATTCGGAGAGCGGAACTGGGGGGTATTGAACGCGTTCAACGATTCGGCGCGGAACTGAGCCTTCAGCTTTTCGGTGACCGAAAAGGTTTTGAAGATTGACATGTTCCATTCCGAAGTGCCGGGGCCGCGGAGGCTGATGGTGCGGGAGAGGTTACCGAACTGATATTTGGGAACCGAGGTGAAGGCAGCGGGGTTGAAGTATCCGTCGATGCGACTGATGAGATCGCCGGAGGTGGCGGGGGAGACGCCGGTGGCGTTGGGACGCTGGCCGGCTCCACCGAAGGGCGAGTTGTTGTTAGCGGCCTGGGTGATGGCGAGCGGGAAGCCGGTCTGATAGACCGTTACCGCGTTGACGGACCAGCCGCCGAGGGCGAGGTCGACGAGAGTGTTCGAGCCGAACCACTTTTTGCCTTTACCGAACGGCAACTCGTAGGAGATGGCCGAGCTGTAGCGGTGGGGGGAGTGGACGGCTGAAAGTGAATATTCGGCATCGAGATTGTAGGTGTTTTGGATGGCGCCGTTGCCGTTGAAGAAGCTGCCGACGGAGCCGACGGAGGCGTCCATGTTCCGAGACCAGGTCCAGGAGGCGAGGAAGCTGAGGCCACTCGACATGCGCTTTTGGACGCGGGTGACGAGGGAGTCGTAGCGGGCGCGGTTGTAGTCACTGTTATTGAGGGTGACTGCGTTGAATTGATTGAAGGGTCGGAGGAACTGTTCGCGGGTCATGGTGGCACCGCCGATGAGTCCGGGGCCGCCCGGTACGTAGTACGGGTTGGTGATGCGGGTGCTTGTGAGCGACGCGCCTTCGCCGTAGAACTTCGGATCGAGCTGGTTGATGTTGATGCCGCCGGCTCCGGTGACAAGGTCGTACGATCGGCTGCCGACGTAACCGACGGCTAGAGCGAGGCCGAAGGGAAGTTGGTGCTGGATGTCAAAGGAGAACTGGTGAATCTGAGGAGCGCGGTGGTTCTGGGAAATGAAGCCGACGGACTGGCCGATGCCAGCGAGGAGGCCCGCGCTGTTACCGGCGGGCTGAGCGACGCCGGAGGGGAAGGGGTTCGAGAGCGACCCGACGGAAGTGAGACCGCCATCGACGCTTGTGAGCATCGTGGTGGTGTTTGAGTAACCGAGGGTGTTCTGGAAGCCATAGGCGATGGGGGCCCAGAAGATGCCATAACCGCCGCGGATGGTGGTTTTGGGAGTCCACTGATAAGCAAAGCCGACGCGGGGGCTGAACTTGTTTTTGTTGAGATTACCGGTCATGGTGCGCCCGCCGTCCTGTCCGGCGTAAAGGAGACCGCCGACCGGGGAGAAGCCGGGGATGGGGGAGGTGACGCGGATGGGGCTTTTGATGGTTTGGTCGAAGCCGGTGATGAGGGTGTTGTTGGCGGCTTTGAGGCCGGTTTCGTACTCGTACCGCAGGCCCATGTTGACGGTCAACTTGGCGTTGACGCGGAAGTCGTCATGGAAGTAGAGGGCGTAGTAGTCGACGAACTGGAACATCTTGGTGGAGGTGAGGAAGCCACCGGAGGCCGGAACGCCGAGGAGGAGCGAAGCGAGGTCGGAGCCGGAACCAGAGCTGCCGCTGTTGCCGTTGGCGCGAGTGAACTGGTCGGTGAAGGAAAACTGACCGGAAGCATCGCCGAGTTCGACGCCGTCGATGTGAAGGCGACGGTAGTCAGCACCAACTTTGAAGCTGTGGCGGCCGACGAACTTGGCTACGGAGCCGAGCAGATTCTTCGAGTGGAAGACCTGATTGTTGTTGTTGTTGACACCCATGCTCGAGAAGTTTTGCATGCCGATGTTGGGGAAAGTGAGTGATTTCACGTTCGAGAGGTAGTTGGCCGGGAAGCCGAGGGAGGCGAGGTTGAAGCCGGCCGAACGCTGGGAATTAAGGTTGGGAAAGCGGTTGAAGCCGTAACGGACAGTGACGACCGTGGTGGCATTTGGCGTGAAGAGGCTGTTGACGGCAGTGGCGTCGACC
>JANXMS010000601.1 GCA_025354525.1 Acidobacteriota bacterium | reverse complement strand
GCGTTGCCCTATCCTCCACTCAGGTGGAAAACAGTTTACCTAATCGTGACCAACTGTGTCATCCTGGTCTCGGTAATCAGCCCCTCGATACACTTAAGACTCACTTACTTTCGTGTCTAGCCAATGGGGTCCACCTCACGCTTAGGATCGGCGTAAGTCCCTTTACCGACTAAGGGACAGACGACGAGAACGCGCTCATAAAGTTGCCCGAGATCTAAAGCCTCAGGCGCGGAGCGTGGCGGCGCTTTCTGTGCCAGCAGGGAGGCAGAAATTAAAAGCAGGCTACTAATATTCAAGACGAAGGAGGGCATAAAACGCTCGCAAATGGACGCGCGCCGGAAAGCCCGCGTGGATAGAATCTTCGACAATATGCCGACACACAGCAACGAGCGTGAATAAAAACTTAGCTAGAATTATCGCCTATTTGCTTTGGTGGTAACTGCCGCCTAGCAAGAGTAAATCGATTAAGAGGATTTGTAAAGTACTAATTTGCTAAAAATGAAGTTAGCAACCGGCCTACTCATCAATTCACCATTTTCGACTAGACGCGTTCCAACCGAATCTCCCCTATAGCGGCCAACCTGAACCCCTTCGTCAGCCTGCTTCGCTTTGGATTCTGTTCAGCGAGCGCAACGGTGGTCGATGGAGAAGACTTTCGGGCGGGAATACGACAAGCAGTCATGGCTGAAGCAGAACAGCTTACGGTCCTCGGACAGAAAAACAGCTTTCGGAGTGCCGCTCGTGCCCACAATGCGCCACGGGTGGGAAGTCTTGGATCCTCGTGGGGAGCGTGGAGGCTGGGCCGCGGGTGGTGGCGATTTTGTCGGTGGTGGAGAGTTGCCGGAGGATGGGGATTCCGGTGCGGCAATATTTGCTCAGCGTGTTGCCGGGGATGGGGGATCGGAAGGTGAGCGAGGTGGCGGAACTGACCCCGACGGCTTGGTGGCGGGGGCAGCAGGCTTAGCCGAAATTAAGGAAATTCGCAAGGCTGGGGATGGCCGAACGCTTACTGCGCAAGAGCCTCTCGGATCAAAGTCCCGTTCTCCGGGCGAACCAGACGTGAGACTTCCTTCCCGTCCTTGAAGAAGATCAGCGTTGGCCACAGCGTTACTCGGAATGAACGACCCAGACGACGCCCTTTACCGTCTTCAATCTTGAAATGGATTACGAGTGGATGATCGGCCAACGCAGACGCCAGCAGCGGTTGCGCAGCGTTGCAATGCCCGCACCATGGCGCACCAAACTCAAGGAGCGCCGGACCTTCAAGCGCATCGATCTCCGTGCGTGCAGGTTCCAATTTTGCGTAAATATTGGTCATCGACATCAGACCCATTCTCCCCCGAGCAGACTCAAGCCAGTTGACCTACGGGATTCTGCCGGTGTCGTTCCATGCGTGTTCACAACATGAAAAAATAAAGTTGATCTCCTCAACCCCAATAACGACGGGCCTCCCGCGCTCTTCTCCGATCAATGAGTTCTTCGATTGCTCACTTCCCCGCCCTAAACTGAAGGCGAGAGTGGAACCAGCCGGCGCGCCGAAGCCGATTTCATGCCCACTACGAACGAAGCCACTTTTACAAGGGCGGAATTCGGCGTATCTTATTGATTCTACAGTAAAAGCGCCTCCTTTTCCTCACAAAAAAACACAAAAATGACGAACGAAGCCATTTGCCCGCCTTCGGAGCCTTCCGTTCCGTATAGAATGATCGTTCCATCCTATGTTCCCCGCCCTCTTCGATCTCACCGGTAAGGTTGCCCTCGTCACCGGCGCCGCTCAAGGCATCGGTCGCGCCATGGCCCTCGCCCTCGCCCAAGCCGGGGCCGACCTCCTCCTCGTCGACCGCAACGAACCCGGCGTCCACCGGACCGCCGACGAGATCACCCAACTCGGTCGCCGAGCCGTCCCCGCCGTCCATGACATCTCCGAACCCGCCCAGGTCCGCCAACTCTTCCAGACCCTCGACACCGTCTTCGGGCGTATCGACTTCCTCGGCAACGTCGCCGGCGAAGCCCTCCTCGGAGCCCCCGAAGACATCTCCCTCGAAGACGTCGAACAAGTCTGGCGCAACCTCGTCCTCGGACGCTTCTGCGCCTGCCAGGAAGCCGGCCGCCGGATGCTCTCAAACGGTGGCGGTAGCATCGTCAACATCGGCTCCATCGCCGGTGTCACCGCCCTCGGACGCGGCCACATCGCCTACAGCATGGCCATGGCCGCCGTCATCCAGATGACCCGCGAACTCAGCACCGAGTGGTCTTCGGCCGGGGTCCGCGTCAATGCCATCCTCCCGGCCCAAGTCCTTAACCCCGGCCTCGAACAACGCATCGCCACAACCCCAGGGCTAGCCGACAAGTTCCTCAGCGGCATCCCCACCGGCCGCTTCGGCCACCCCTCTGACGTCCAAGGCCTCGCCGTCCTCCTCGCCTCCGATGCCTCCCAGTGGATCACCGGAGCCATCATCCCCATGGACGGCGGCAACCTCGCTCTCAACGCCGGCGGCTCCATCCGGAAACCCCAATGACCCTCTCGCTCTACCGCACCATGCAGTTGATCCGCGCTAGCGAGGAGCAACTCGCCCGCTGCCACGCCCGCGGCCTCGTCCACGGCGCTTGCCACACCTACGTCGGCCAGGAAGCCATCGCCACCGGCGTCTGCGCCCATCTCACCGTCGACGATGCCATCTTCAGCACCCATCGCGGACACGGCCACGCCCTCGCCAAAGGCATGCCCGCCATCGAGCTGTTTGCCGAGCTCTTCGGCCGCGAAACCGGCTGCTCCGGCGGTCGCGGCGGCTCCATGCACCTGTTCTCCCCACAGATCGGCATGATGGGCTCAAGCGGCATCGTCGGCCCGTCCATCCTCCAAGCCGCCGGGGCCGGCTATAGCTTCGCCCTCCGCCAAACCAGCCAAGTCGCCGTCGCCTTCTTCGGCGATGGGGCCACCAACAACGGAGCCTTCCACGAAGGCCTCAACATGGCCTCCATCTGGAAGCTTCCCGTCCTCTTCGTCTGCGAGAACAACCAGTTCGCCACCGAGGTCCCCTTCGCCGACGCGGCCGGCAACGCCGACGTTGCCTCCCGCGCCGCAGCCTACGGCCTCCCCGGCGTTCAACTCGATGGCAACGACGTCCTCGCCATCAGCCAAGCCGCGCAGCAGGCCGTTGCCCGCGCCCGCTCCGGCGCCGGGCCCACCCTCCTCGAGTGCAAAACCTACCGCACCCGCCCCCATTCCGAAGGCATGGGCGACTATACCTACCGCACCCGCGAAGACGTCGCCGCCTGGCGCGAACGCTGCCCCATCAAGCGCCTCCGCTCCACCCTGCTCGCCTCCGGGGAAGCCACCGAAGCCGACCTCGACGCGATCGATGCCGAAATCCAAGCCCACGTGAGTCAGGTCAGCGAAGCCGCCGAAAAGGCCCCGTGGCCTCCTCCCGCCGCCGCCACCACGCACGTCTACGCCCCCGCCCGCTCCGTCGTCGAACCCGCCGTTGCCGCCACCCGCCAGCTCTCCTTCGCCGCCGCCACCCTCGAAGCACTCGACCACGAAATGGCCGTAAACTCCAACATATTCGTCTTCGGCGAAGGCATCGGCGTTCGCGGCGGCAACTTCGGCTCCACCGCCGGCCTCTTCGCCAAGTACGGCCCTCAACGCCTCCGCGATACGCCCATCGCCGAACGCGGCTTCGTCGGCATGGCCTGCGGTGCCGCCATGACCGGGGCCCGACCCGTCGTGGACTTCATGTTCATCGACTTCCTCAACGACGCCTTCGGAGAACTCGTGAACCAGATCGCCAAGATGCGGTACATGAGCAGCGGTCGCCTCAAAATGCCAGTCCTCCTTCGCGGCTGCATCGGCATCGGACACGCCGCCGCCACCCATCACTCCGGCAGCTATCACTCCATTTACAGCCATATTCCTGGCCTCCGCGTCGTCATCCCCTCCACGCCCTACGACGCAAAGGGACTCTTCCTCCACGCCCTCCGTTCGGACGATCCCGTCCTCTTCCTTGAGCCGCGCGAGCTGATGGCCGTCAAAGGGCCCGTCCCCGCCGAGCCCTACGAGATCGAGTTCGGCAAAGCCCGCATCTTGCAGGAAGGCAGCCAAATCACCGTCGTCGGCATCGCCCTGATGGCCCAGCGAGCTCTCGCCGCCGCCCGGCAACTCGCGGCTGAAGGCCTCTCCGTTGAGGTCATAGACCCCCGCACCGTCTCGCCACTCGACGCGGCCACCATTCTCCTATCGGTCCGCAAAACCGGCCGCCTCCTCATCGTAGACGAGGCCTTCGCCCCGTGCAGCCTCGGAGCAGAAATCGCCGCCCAGGTCTCCGACCAGGGCTTCGACTATCTCGACGCGCCCATCCGCCGCATCAACGGGGCCTTCGCCCCAACACCCTACAGCCCTCCGCTCGAAGCCGCCGTCATCCCGGGGCTGGACCAAATCGTCACTGCAATCAGAAGGCTGGCCAACGAATAATATGCCCATCGACATCACCGTTCCTCGTCTCGGCTGGTCCATGGAAGAAGGCACTTTCGCAGGCTGGCTCGTCCCCCACGGCTCCTCCGTCACCGTTGGCCAACCCATCTTCTCGCTCGAAAGCGACAAGGTCACCATGGACGTCGAATCGCTCGACGCGGGCACCCTCCTCATCCCCGCTGACGCCCCCCTCGCCGGTGCCACCGTCATCGTCGGCCAACTGCTCGGCCACCTCGTCCAAGCCAACCAAGCCAGTCCCCGCGCAGGTGCCCCCGGTATGGACGCCGAATCGTTCGACGCGAACACCCGCCACATCCCCCCCGACGCTCCCATCGTCGTCGACCAACGACTC
>JANXMS010000576.1 GCA_025354525.1 Acidobacteriota bacterium | reverse complement strand
CGGTCTCGTAGCCCACCTGGGATGGCACAATGCGCTAAATCCTGGGGCTTGGGGCAAAGCTCCATCTCAACCAACGCCCAGCGGCATCTGTCGAATTCACATCAAAACACCTGCTGAAGGTGCTGCAAATGTAATTGTCGTGAGAAGCGGTTCCTAATTGTCGCCCATCATCCCTCGAACCTTACCGCCCCTAACCATCGATACTGCTATCACTTAGCTCTATCGCCGTCGGGCACTTCCAGCTCGTTCCCGCCACCGTGGCGGATAAACGGGGCATCGAGCCCCGCCTATCCGCTGGTGTGCGCTCGAAAACGCTCACAATTCCGCCCTTCGCTACCCGAACCGCCCAGCCCCCAACCCATTTTCATCCTTCGCTTGTGCTGCGCCACAAGCCCCACATAGGGCTTCACAGACCAATAAAATAAATCTTCTCCCCGCATCTCTCTGACTATACGAGAGTTATCGTTTTCACCCCACGCCCTCCGATTCGAAACAGTACTCCCGCCGTCGTAGATTACAACTGAGGAAGCGCTTGTCCCCAAACGTAGGGAGCAAGCGCTCTTCCATTTCGACACCCCTGAGGAAGGAATCATCATGACTGAAGAGCAAGAAGCCCGGCGCGCCGAAATCGCCCGGGAGAACGGTGCCAAAAGCAAAGGTCCGGTGTCCATCACCGGCAAATACATCAGTTCCTTAAACGGCATCACCACCGGGGAGCATTTGAGCACCCTCAAAGACGAACTACCCGAATGCATCGCCCTGCTTTCGACCGATTGCCGTCAGTCTTATCTCCGCCTCTATCAGAAGCACGTTCGGCAATACCAGCCGGAATCGGGTTGCGAGCAGACCTTGGTCCGCCATATGACGGTAGAACTATTCCAGCTCGAACGAACGGTCTCACTTGAAACTCATGCGCGTCAACGAGGCATCGACGATGTCATTCGCGCCTATTCCAATCTGTCGGACGCCGACCGCGAACTCTTTGCCTACGAGCAAGGTCTGCAAAAGGACAAACTCTGGCGTTCTCTCCAACGGGACAAGAAATCGCATCTCGCTGCGTACTCGACCTATCAAAAACTCATAAAGCAAACCCGGAAGGATTTCCCCGTCGCGCCTCCCGAACCCGTTAACTACGAAGCGGATGCGAACTTAGCTGAGGAGCCATTGCCGCCGCCGGAAGTAGTGGCTGAAGTGATCGCTCACGCCGAGAGAGCCAAAAACGAACCCAGCCATGAGTTGCCCCACTGGGTCGCGGAAATCATTCTAAACGAGGGACTTATGGCCGAACTCGCCCCCGGTTACGACGTCGACGAATTGCTCGAAAAGCTGACGGCGGCACCGATACCCCTGGCTGCTTAGCAAAAGCGAACCAGTAAACTCCCGGCGGAGGCCCTTAAACCCGGTCCACGCGAAACGAAAAACGAACCCAGCTTCAGGGCAGCCTGGTGGCTGGCCTAACTAATTGATAAACCGAGACTTCTGAATGACACCGCCCCGAGTTCCGACTTCAACGAGCCCTCGACAGGCTCACCGGCCCCCTAGCCGCGTTCGAACAAGCGAACCTGTGGATCTATCCCGCACCCGGGATAACAAACGTTCACCCTCGGATCACCTAGAAAAGCGAACCAGTAAACTCCCGGCGGCGGCCCTTCAATCCGGACCACCCAAAACGAAAAACGAACCCAGCTTCAAGGCACCCTGGTGGCTGGCTTAACTAATCAATAAACCGAGACTGCTGAATGACATCACCCCGAGTTCCGACTTCAACGAGCCCTCGACAGGCTCACCGGGCCCCTAGCCGCGTACGAACAAGCGAACCTGTGGATCTATCCCGCATGCGCGAAAACAAACGTTCACCCTCCGATCACCTAGAAAAGCGAACCAGTAAACTCCCGGCGGCGGCCCTTCAACCCGGACCACCCAAAACGAAAAACGAACCCAGCTTCAAGGCACCCTTGTCACTCGCCTAACTCATTCATAAACCAGAACTTAAACTGTAGTGCTCGAAAAGCTGACCGGAACCCGATCCCACAAACCGCGAAGGAACACCAGTCGTCTACTTTCGCAAGCCGCCCCTGTGAGCGCCGATGACAATGACCTGACCACAGAGCGTCGGACAGCGTCCACTATCTGCCGGTCGCACAGCAACGCGATCCCCCTCGCCATCGCGGCGGAAGCGGGTGAGACGCCGCTACAGTGTCAGCATGAAAGTCACCAGGTCCGCCTTCTCATCGGCCTTCAATCCCAATTCCAACACAAGGTTAAAAAACTCTACCGTGTCTTCTAGCGTTATCAATCGCCCATCATGCAGGTAAGGCGGCGAATCCTTGATTCCGCGCAACGGGAACGTTTTAATCGGACCATCCGCCGACGCCATCATCCCGTTTATTTTTTGCGGTTTATAAAAGCGCTCTACCTGCAGATTGTGCATCGTGTTGTCCGTGTAATAAGGCCCCGGGTGACAAGTCCCGCACTTCGCCTTTCCAAAGCACAGCGTCTGCCCGCGCAATTCCGCCGCTGACGCCCGTTTCGGATGCAACATTCCGTCCACCCCTAACTTCGGGGCAGGGGGGAAGTCGAGCAATGCCTGAAATTCGGCCATTGGATGCACTTGTGACGCCCGGTCCAATGTGTTCACGCCCTTCTTAGTCGCGATCACGGGATCCCCATCAAAGTACGCTGCCCGCTGCTCAAACTCCGTAAAGTCCTCCACCGACTTGAGCGCCCTCTGCGAACCAAACAAACGCTGTACATTCACCCCACGCAGCGAGGGCGTCTCAATCCGGTGCCGGAATTCTTGCGGACGAATATCTCCCACCAGATGCGCCGCCCCGTTCGTATGCCCATTCGCGTGGCAATCAAAACAGGATACGCCTCGATGAGGCCGTTCGCTCCGCCGATCCTCCGTTTGATTGAACTGCTGCTGCGCGAACGAGGACACAAGAAGCCTGATTCCCTCTAACTGCTTCGGGTTCAACGTGCCATTAAACAATTCATTGAAATTCTCGATTGTGACCAGCTTCCCTTTCGAAACATCACCCAAATCCGGGCGCGTCGTCAGGAAAATTGGCGGAGGAAACTCCGGAAGGATATGATCTGGGAAATCAAAATCAAGGTCGAATCGCGTCAGGTCCCGCCCCTCTTGCTTCTTCACCTCGTCAATGTGAAACTTGGGAAAAATCATCCCACCTTCTGGGTGATTCGCATGCGGCAGCGGCAAAAACCCCAATGGGAAAGCGTCTTGTTCCCGCGTCTGTTCGGGCGTCAATTGAGCCAGTGCTTCCCACGTCAGATTATTCCGCAGCTTCACCCGCACGCCACCTTGCACCGCCTTGCCCCGAGACATCTTAGCGCTGGCCGACGGGCGGTCGCTCAAGTCATACCGCGCCCCAAGATGGCTCTTTTGCATCTCCATCACCCCGGCCTTGGCTCCGCTCATCCGCTTGAGAACAGCGGCGAATGATTCGGTCATCACCACGGGCGAATAGCTCGAAGGTGGCTTACCGTCCTGGGCCAGTAGAGCACCCCCAATTACCGCCGTCCCGGTCGCAAACCACAGTCTCTTGTGCCCGAAATTCATGGGAAGCTCCTTCCGTGTCACCCGACGTGTCCACACCGAAAGTAGAGCAATTCCTAGGCCAAACCGCGAACCTACGCCGTTAGCACAGCCAAGTCCACCAAATATCCCTTCTTCCCCGCATTCACCCCCCGCGTATGCCCAATCATGCAGTCCACCCCCTCCGTCTCGTGGATATGCCCCGAAAAGAACCGCACCGGCTCGTACCGCTCCAAAAACTCCCGCACCGCCGCGCTCCCATAATGCGCCCCACCCTCCACGCCATCCAGCGGAGTATCCTTCGGCGGACAGTGGCAAATCAACACCATCGGCTCCAACCCCGCGAACCCCGTTAGCCGTTCCGCCAACTGCGCCTCTGTATATTCCCCCGGGGTATCAAACGGCGTCCGGTTCGAATACCCCAACCCCGCAATATGCACCCCCTCTAACAACACCGACTTCCCATGCAAAGCCGTAAACCCAAACCGCTCGCAAAAAGCCGCGATATCGGCCTCCGACTCATGGTTCCCCGGCAACACATACATCCGCTCCGCACGGCGCTTCAAAATCTCACCCATCCCATCCAAGCCCCGTGCCCAACTCACTAGGTCCCCGGCACACACATAAACGTCAGCCTCAATCGCCATCAGCTTCTGCAGCGCCTGCTTGTCGTTATGGAGGTCCGAAAACACCAGCAACTTCATTACTCAACCGACTCCAAGTACGTATACCCGTGGATCCCGTCTTCGTAGAAACGCAACATCCGCCCAGCTTCCTCGTACCCCAACCGCCCGTCCCGTACTGCCTTTTCCACATCCTGCCGAAACGACTCAATCAGCGCCTTCGAACTAAACTGCACGTAGTCCAGCACCTCCCGAACCGTGTCGCCCGCAATCACATGGTCTAGAATGATCTCGCCCGTCGCGCTCAACTGCACGTGCACCGCGTTCGTATCGCCCAACAGGTTGTGCAGGTCGCCCAAAATCTCCTGATACGCCCCCACCAGAAACGCCCCTAAATAGTACGTCTCCCCCCCCTTGAACTCATGCAGCGCCAGCGTGTTCTTCACGTCCCGCCGATCAATAAACCGGTCAATCTTCCCGTCCGAGTCGCATGAAATATCGCCCAAAACCGCATGGTGCGTTGGCGTCTGCTCCAACCGATGGATCGGCATCACCGGAAACAACTGCTTAATCGCCCAGCTATCCGGCATGCTCTGGAACAGCGAAAAATTGCAGAAGTAGGTGTCCGAAAGCATGCTCTCGAGCCCCTCCAACTCCTCCGGCAAATACTCCAATTCCTTCGAAAGCTTAAGGATCTTGCGGCAAATCGCCCAATACATGTTCTCCGCCATGCTCCGCTGCGTCAACGGCAGATAGCCCAGGCTGAACAAGTTCAACGCCGAATCCAGCGCCCCTTGCGCGTCGTGGAAACCCTCCAGCAGGTTCTTAGCCGACACGTTCCGGAACGTCTGGTGCAGGTCAATCAGAGGCTGCTCGAACTCCTCCGAAATCTCATTCGGAATCGCCTCCTCGCCAAACCCGCTCACCCCCAGCACATTGAAAATCAACATCGAGTGGTACGCCGCCACCGCCCTCCCGCTCTCCGTGATGATCGTCGGATGCGCAACCTCGGCCTCATCGCAAACGTTCTGGATGTGGTACACCACGTCGTTGGCGTACTCCTGCAGCGTATAGTTTACACTCGACTCAAAGTCCGTCTGCGACCCGTCGTAGTCAATTCCCAAACCACCGCCGACATCAATAAACTCCAGCCCCGCCCCCGACTTCACCAGCTCCGTATAGATCCGCGAAGCCTCAATCACCGCACCCTTAATCTGCCGAATGTTAGTAATCTGGCTGCCCAAGTGGAAGTGCACCAGTTTCAGGCAATCCGCCATCCCTTCACTCTTCAGCTGCTCCAGCGCCCGCAACGCCTCGCTCACCGTCAACCCGAACTTCGAACGATATCCGCCCGAAGACTTCCACCGTCCGCTGCCCCGGCTCGCCAGCTTCAACCGAATCCCAATCGACGGCCGCACACCCATCAGCTTGGCGTGCTTCAGAATCAGATTCAGCTCCGTGTACTTCTCCACCACCGGCGTTATGTTCCGCCCAATCTTCCGGGCCATCATCGCCAGTTCGATGTACTCATCGTCCTTGAAGCCATTGCAAAGGATCGGCGTCGCGTTGTCCGCTATCGCCATCACCGCCATCAACTCCGGCTTCGATCCCGCCTCCAACCCGTACCCAAACGGCTTGCCGTACTCCAGAACCTCTTCCACCACCTGCCGCTGCTGGTTCACCTTGATCGGGAACACACATCGGTATTCGCCCTTATAGCTATGCTCGTTAATCGCCGTCCGGAACGCCGCATGCAGGTCCGCCAGCCGGTTCTGCAAAATCTCGCCAAAGCGGATCAGGATCGGCGGGTTAATCCCCCGCATCACCAGCGTGTCCACCAGCTCTTTTAGGTCCACGCTCCGGCTCGTATCCTTATTCGGGTGCACGTACATGTGCCCATTAGCACCCACGGAGAAGTAGCCCTTCCCCCACGCCGCCACGTCGTACAACTCCGACGCGTCAGTCGTCGTCCAACGTTCCGTCGGATCCATCCTCTTCTGGCTATCTTGCAAATTCAAGTTCAACGGTAGAGTTCCCTCGCAAAGTCTCAGTGTCTGATGAATAACACGGATGGGGCAAGCAAATTTTAGTTACAAATGAAGGATGGCCCTCCCACTCACCGGAAAAGTTGCACTCATCACCGGCGCCAGCAAAGGCGTCGGCCGCGGAATCGCCCTCGAACTCGCCCGCCACGGTGCCACAATCGTCGTCAACTACAACAGCGATCAGCCCGGCGCCCTCGCCACGCTGGAAGCCGTCAACGCTCTCGGCGCGCCCGGCATGATCGTCCAAGCCAACGTCGGCGACTCCGGGCAAATCACCGCCATGTTCGATACCGTCAAGGCCTCTCTCGGCCGGGTCGACATTCTCGTCAACAACGCCGGCGTTCAAACCTGGAAAGCCCTCCTCGACCTCACCGAGGACGAATGGGACCACGTCCTCGATGTCAACCTCAAAGGCTCATTCCTGTGCACCCAACAGGCCGCCACGCTCATGAAGGCGCAAGGCGGGGGCCGCATCATTCACATCGGCTCCGGCTGCAACAAGGTCGCCTTTCCCAACCTCGTCAATTACACCGCCAGCAAAGGCGGCCTCGAACAGTTCACCAAAGTCGCCGCCGTCGAACTCGGCAAATTCAACATTACCGTCAACTGCGTAGCCCCCGGCTCCATTGAAGTCGAACGCACCAAAGAAGAAGCCGGCGATTACGCCGGCACCTGGTCCAAACTCACACCCCTCGGCCGCATCGGAACACCCCAAGACATCGGCCGCGCCGTCTACTTCTTCGCTAGCGAACTCGCCGACTTCGTCTCAGGGCAAACCCTCTACGTTGACGGCGGCCTTTTTGCCAAGCCCCATTGGCCTTACGACGTTTAGCTTCAACTTCTCCAACTCCTTCTCGCCCTCCGGCGTGTTCAACTGCCAGTACTTCATCCGCTCGCTGGCCAGCATCGTCGCCTTAATCCCTTCGCTGCTCTCATACCGCACCACCCGATGCGGCGCGGCCTTCTCCACAAAGAAGCTCCGCGACC
>JANXMS010000570.1 GCA_025354525.1 Acidobacteriota bacterium | reverse complement strand
GGCCCGGCTTACTTGAAAAGTTGCCGCCAATTTCTTCAGGCCAGTATTCCCGCTCTCATAAGCGGCAACAAACTTTGAGCGCAAATCGTCTGAGTAGGCTCGTGCCATATCCGTGCGTCGTCATAATTTCCAGAGCGCCTCTATTATGTCAGGTTTTGCTCTAAAGCCGCCTGAAGAGCATACCGGATGAGGATCGCGCTTAAGGGCCCGCAAGTTCGCCACATGAAGTGGCGAGCTGAGCGGTCGCCTGCATCCCACACGGTCTAGCGATTCTTGGCAACCCGCGCGGGCGCTTTTCCGGCATTCCGCGATCTCCTTGTTTTGCAGCGCCGAGGCTGAAAGGCGGGGGGATGAGACCAAGCACTCCGAAACAAAAAGTGTCTTGGAACTGATGCAGACCGAACCCGGCTCTGCAATCGCTCCACGACGGGAACCAAACTCGACACGTCGGCCGTATTGCCCGGCCAGAGTTCGCTGCAAATCGGATTACCTTTCTGGTCCACCACCATCGGTTTCAGATCCCGGCGATGATCTATGGAGTGCCCGCGCTGGCCGATGGTCGCGCCAGCTTCGCCCGGAAAAGACTCTTGAATCAGATCCTTGTTAATGCGCGGAGCGAAAAAGGTAACGCCATTCTGCTGGTCTTTCGAGAGTACGTCGCCCAGCCAAGCCATCGCCCGGTAGAGGTGGTGCAGATCCAAATTGTCGGTGCCCTCGAGGGAGGATTCGCCTTTCCACTTTTCCGCGGCGCGGTCGCTGCCGGGCGCGAAAAGGCGATGCAGTGCGGTGAGGAAGATGGCCTGTTTGATGGAAAAGTCGAAGCGGCGGTTTTTGAGCAAGCCCACAAGAACTCTGTTGATAGAGCAGGCCTGACAAATTCTTTGTAAGATCAGGGCAGGCCCAATCTTGGCACTGCGAGTGGTGATGCTCTCGCCTCGGGCATGGGTGCCGAGCACCGTGAGCTTTTCTGACAATCGCTGTTTCACCTTGCCGTCTACCCACTGGTTATCGACGATGAGCAAATAAGTCCGGGAACCGTTGGTCTGGGTGCGAACGAACAAATGGGAGCTCCTATGTCACCGTTGTAGATCAAGGCGACAAGGGCGATTTCGGGCGGCGCTACATCCTCCACCCCATCCTGCGCCCTCGGCTGCAGCGAAGGCCGTTTCTGCCGCATGCGCAGCCCCCACGGCGTCGCCGTCACCGGCCTCGACCCCACCCCAACGCTCATCGAAGCCGCGAGAGCCCGCGACCCCCAAGGCACCTACATGGAAGCGCCCGCCCAGCGCCCCCAAGGGCCGCCGACACCTTCGATCTCGTCGTCAGCTACCTCAGTCTAATCGACATCCCAGACATCGGCCACGGCCATCCCCGAGATGTCCAGTGTCCTCAGGCCCGGCGGTACGCTCTTGATCGCCAACCTCAACAGCTTCAACACCGCCTGCGGCGACAACCCGTTGGATCAGAGATTGGAAAGGCCAACCTCAGCACTATCCCGTAGATCACGACATGGCCCAGCGCGCCATGTGGCTCGAGTAAGAACTACTACCGTCCTCTGCCTAACCCACTTCGACGAACCCCGACCGCCCCCGCCGCCAGATACCGCGGTGCCCCCCGCTTCCTCGTCATGGAGTGGGTCAAAACTCTCACCGGCCCCCAGCTCCACGGAATGCCACAATTGAAACATTCATGAGTGGCTTTCGAAAGACCCTACGGCTGAGTGATCTCGTCTTCATGGGGCTGATCCTGATTCAGCCCACCGCACCCATGCCGCTGTTCGGCGTCGTGAGCAATCTAGCCGGCGGCCACGTCGTTACGGCCATCCTGCTGGCCTTGGTTGGCATGCTCTTCACCGCCATCTCCTACGGCCGCATGGCGCGGATCTATCCGAGCGCGGGCTCCGCCTACACCTACGTCGGTAAGGAGGTCCACCCCACCGCCGGCTTCCTCACCGGCTGGGGAATGCTCCTCGACTATGTCATCAATCCGATGATCTGTACCATCTGGTGCAGCAAAGCGCTCTTGAATATCTTCCCCGGTTTGCCGTACCTCGTCGCCGTGCTGCTCTTCGTCCTTCTGTTCACCGCGCTAAACCTGCGGGCCGTCCAGGCCACCGCGAACTTGAACAAATGGTTGGCGATTGTCATGTTACTGGTGGTCACCTGGATGCTCGCCGCCACGGTTAACTTCGTCCTCGCCAACCCCGGCATCGACTTACTAAAGCCTTTCTACGATCCAGTTACATTCTCATGGGGTAAGTTATCGGCCGGAACCTCGCTGGCTGTTCTGACTTACATCGGCTTCGACGCCATTTCGACCCTCTCGGAAGAGACCATTGATGCCAAACGCAACGTCCCTAAAGCCACCGTCATCGTTTGCCTGCTCATCGGGGCGCTCAGCGCCATTGAAATCTACGCCGCCCAATTGGTATGGCCCCACGGCGAGGCCTTCCCGGACGTCGATACCGCCTACGTCTACGCCGCCGGCCGCGCCGGAGGAGCGTGGCTCTTCCAAGCGATAAACCTCACCCTGCTCGTCGCCAGCGTCGGCAGCGGAGCCGGCGGCCAAATGGCTGGAGCGCGCTTGCTTTACGGCATGGGCCGCGATGGAGTCCTCCCGCCAAGTTTCTTTGGGTCAATCCGAGCGTCATCCGGAGTGCCGGTCAAGAATGTCCTCCTTATCGGGGCGCTCTGCCTCATCGGCGCGGTCGTCATCACTTATGAGACCGGAGCCCTGCTCTTGAACTACGGGGCGTTCATTGGGTTCATGGGCGTCAACCTCGCTTGCCTGAAGCGAAGCGAACGGACGGTGGTCGGGATGTTGCCGCCCGCCTTGGGTCTCGCCATCTGCTGCTTCATGTGGGCAAACCTCGGCTGGCTCGCCCTTGGCTTGGGAACGGCCTGGGCTTTAGTCGGTGCCGTGGTGGCCTGGCGGCGGGTTCGATAACCCGGCTTCGGGTTCGATCAACTGACGACGGTTTCGATCATCTGACGACGGCTTCGATCAACTGACGACGCGTTCGATCAACTGGCGGCGGCTTCGATCAGCTGACGACGGCTTCAATCATCTGGCTACGGCTTCGATCAGCTGACGGCGGCTTCGATCAACTGACGACGGCTTCGATCAACTGACGACGGCTTCGATCAACTGACGACGGCTTCGATCAGCTGGCGGCGGCTTCGATCAGCTGACGACGGCTTCAATCATCCTAGAATCGGCGGTTAACCAGCCAGAATGGGGCTGGCGGCACCCTCGGTCTGGGTTTTTCCCCCGCAGAAATACCAGAAGATTCGCCGCAACAGCGTAGGCCAGACCTCTTTCTCGGCCAACTGCGTCGCACCGGCCAGAAACTTATGCAGATACGCGCTAAAGCCGCTCAATAACTTCGCTATCTTCGTTGCCTT
>JANXMS010000559.1 GCA_025354525.1 Acidobacteriota bacterium | reverse complement strand
CGTTTGGACCGAACTGGATTGCGTCCGAGTAAACGGCGTAGGGAAATTTCCCGGTGTAGAGACCTGCCCCGCCGCGGATGACGGTTTTGCCACCAATCTTTGAGGGAGTCCAAGCAAAGCCGAAGCGCGGGCTGAGTGAAGTGTTGGGCGGGTTATAGATCGCGTTCCGGTCGGGCGTGGCGAACAGAACACCGCCAGTGGGATTGAAGCTGGCAGCAGGGAGAGCGGCGTTCGGCGCCAGGGAGTAGGCGGCGCGGGCCGCGGCGGTGGTTCGGTTGACCGCGGCTGGATCGAAGCCGACGGTCGTGCGATTGAACCGTTCGGTAGTGCCGGTTTCAATTTCGTAGCGGACGCCAAGGTTGAGGGTGAGGTTCGAGCGGACGCGCCAATCGTCCTGCAAAAACGTGGAGAAGTACTTGGCTTGCTGGGTGCGGGAGGCGTTGACGTCGAAGTTACTGTTGCCGTCGGGGCCGACGACGCCGAGCAGGAAGCTGGCGAGATCCTGACCGAGCGGAGCGCCGGGCGAATTATCGAGCGGCCCGCGGGTGTAGGAGTTATTGAAGACGAAGCGACCGGAGGAGTTGCCAAAACCATTCGAGCTTTCGCGCTGCTGGCGGATATCAATGCCGGTTTTGAGGGAGTGTTTACCGGTGATCTTGGTCAAGGTCGAGAAAACCTGGAAGCTATCGAAGGGGGTCCGGTCGCCGCCGGAGTCACCGATATCGGTGAAGTTGGCGAAGTCGATAAAAGGGATGACACGTTTGGCGCTGGCGGCACCCATGTTGGCGGGGAAGCCGAGGGAGAGGAAATCGAAGCCGTCGTGGGGACGGGTGCTACCTTCGGTGAAGCGGGTCCAGTTTAGGCGGGTGTTAAGGAGCAGGGTGGGCGAGAGGGTGTAGACGTCGTCGAAAGTTGCCCCGTTGTTGACGCGGGACAGGAAGTTGCCGGTGACGTTAGTGCCGAAGCGGCGGCCACGGTCTTCGAGGCGGTCGTTGAGGCGGTAGGAAAAGAAGAACTTGTGTTTGTCGGAGGCGTTGATATCGAGGCGGCCGAGATAAGAGAAGAAGGTATCGGAGCGAATGGCGTTGTTGAAGTAGTTATTATTGCCGTCGGCGGCCCCAATGGTATTGGGCGTGGGGATAAGCCCGAGGACGTTTCTAGAAACGGGATTGATGCGGTTGGCGGGAATGATGTTATTGGCGAAGGGCTGGCGGCGGACGCGGGCACCTTCCCGGACGCCGGTGAGGGGGTCGTAAATCTGATAGTTGGCGCTGACCCCGAGAAGGCCGGAGAGGTTGCCGCCGCGCTGGGCTTCGGTGGCGACGGTAGAAAAGGTAGGTTCCGGTTCGGACTGCTTGATGCCTTCGTAGGCGACGTACCAGAAGGCCTTGTTCTTACCGTTGAAAAGTTTGGGGAAGATGACGGGGCCGGAGGCGGTCATCCCATATTGGTTGAAGCGGGTGACGGCTTTTTTCTGGCTGGCGGCGTTGGTAAAGAACTGGGTGGCTTTAAGGGCGGACACTTGATTAAAGAGATAGAGAGTGCCGTGAAAGTCGTTGGCACCGCCCTTCATGACGACGTTGACGGTGCCCCCGCCTGTGTTGCCGTACGCGGCATCGGATTGGAAGACTTCGACCTTGACTTCGGCGACCGAGTCGGCTGGGGGGTTGTAAGCGACGCGGCGATTGCGGGTCATGTCGGGCGCGCCGTCGAGGAGGAGTTCGTTTGATTGGCCTTGGCCGCCGCCCATGGAGAAGCCGGCGGGGCCGCCGTTGTCGAAGGGTCTGGTGAAGCGAGGGTCCGAGGCGGGAACGACGCCGAAGGCGAGTTGAGCGAGAGACAGCGGCGTGCGGCCGTTCATCGGCATCGACTCAAGTTGGGCGGTGGAGATGACTTGGCCGACCGAGGCGGAGGCGGTATTGAGAAGAGAGACGTCGGCGTTGACGGTGATGCTTTCGGTGATGGCACCGAGGGTGAGCGTGACGTTTTGGGTGAGGCGCTGGTTGGTGCCGATGCGGATGCCCGATTGCACGTACTTCTTAAAGCCATTGGCTTCCGCCGTCAGTTCGTAGTCACCAGGAGGGACGAACGGGAGCGAGAAGGTGCCATCAGCGGCGGCGATGGCTTCGTAACCCGAATTTGTGGCGGTTTCGCGGAGGCGGAGTTTGGTGCCGGATACGGCGGCGCCCTGGGGGTCGTAGACCTGCCCGGCGAGGGTGGAGCGGAACTCCTGCGCGAAAAGCGCGAGCGAGCAGAACGTGACGAATGCGATGACTTGACGCATGAAAGCTAGACCTCTGTTACGAAACGATTTGAAAACAGAATATCAGTTCTATTTGAGAAGTCCATTCCGGCGGAGGAGCGCACCGGGATCGGGCTTCCGACCCATGAAGTTTTCGAAGAGGGTTTCGGCGGGTTGGGAGTTGCCTTGGGAGAGGACGGAGCGGCGGAACTGGTCGCCGACTTCGCGGCTAATGACGCCGTTTGATTTGAACTTGGTGAAGACGTCGGCGTCTAGGACTTCGGCCCACTTATAGGAGTAATAACCGGCAGCGTAGCCGCCGGCGAAGATGTGAGAAAAGTTACAGACGGGGCACTCTTCGGGTTCGATCTTGGCGGGGGAGAAGCGCTGAACGAGTTGGCGGGCGTAGGTGTCGGGGGCGCCATAATCGGCGTTGGGCTGGTAGTCGGAATGGAGCAGAATGTCGAGGGTGCCGCGGCTGAGTTGGCCCATCTGGGCGGTACCAGCGCCGAAGTTGCGGGCCTCGGTCATCTTCGTGAAGAGGGCGTCCGGGAGGGGTTCTCCGGTTTCGTAGTGGACGGCGAAGGAGTTGAGGACATCTTTTTCCCAGGTGAAGTTTTCCATGACTTGGGAGGGCAGTTCGACGAAGTCCCAAGCGACCGAGGTGCCGTTGAGGCGGCGAAGGGGCCCGGCGGAGAGGGCGAGGTGGAGCAGGTGGCCGAACTCGTGATAGAGGGTGGAGACCTCGCGGTGGAGGAGCAGAGCCTTACCAGCGGCGTTGGGTGGAGTCGCGTTCAAGACGATGAGGCCGATGTGGGGGGCGCCGCTTTCGCCGACGAACAACTGGTTCATCCAGGCACCGGAGCGTTTGGATTCGCGCGGGAAAAAGTCGGCATAAAAGGTGGCAAGGGCGGTGCCGGATTCGTCATCGATGCGGTAGGCACGGACTTTCGGGTGCCAGACAGGGACGTTTTTAAGCTCGGTGACGCGGATGCCGTAGAGTTGCTTAACGAGGGCGAACATCCCGGTGAGGGTACGGTCGAGTTCGAAGTAGGGGCGGAGCTCTTCGGGGCCGAATTGGAACTTCTCCTGGCGGAGTTTCTGGGTGTAAAAGGCGGTGTCCCAGCCGTGGAGCTCGGGGGCGGATTTTAGAAGGACGGCTTTTTCGGCGTCGAAGAAGGGGCGGGTTTTGGATTCGAGGTCGCCGAGGAAGTCTTTGACGTTCTGGCCGGTCTTAGCCATGCGGAGTTCGGTTTGGTAGTCGGCAAAGTTGGCGTAGCCGAGGAGTTTGGCCAGTTGGCGGCGGAGTTCCAGGGTGCGGGTGACGAGCGGGCGGTTGTCGTAAGGGGGCCGGGAGGCGATGGAGGTTTGGGCGCGGAAGAGTTTCTCGCGGAGGGCGGCGTTCTGGGCGTAGGCCAGGACGGGGGTGTAGCTGGGGGCTTGGAGAGTGAAGCGGTAGCCCAAGAGTCCCTTGCTTTTGGCGCTGGCGGCGGCGGCTTGTTTGGCGGGCGGGGGGAGGCCGACGAGTTCTTCTTCGCCGCTAACGAGGAGTTCGAACGCGTTCAGGCTGTCGAGCGAATTTTGGGCGTATTGGGTTTGCAGTTTCGAAAGTTCCTGACGGAGTTCCAGCACGTTGGCTCGGGCCTTGGGGGAGAGGGAAACTCCGGAGCGGCGGTAGTCATCCAGGATGACGGCGAGGTAGCGTTTGTGAGGACCGGTGAGGGCCTTGGCTTCGGGGGTGGCAGCGTAGGCTTTGACGCGGGCGTAGATAGCGGGGTCGAGGGCGAGGTAAGACTGGAAGCGGCTGACGAGGGGTTGGGCGAGGTTAAATTCTTTACGGAGGGCGGGCGAGGAGTTGACGCCGTTGAGATGGGTGACGAGGGAGAAGGTACGGGAGAGATCTTCGGCGATGAGGTCGCGAGCGACGATGGCGTTGGTCCAGGTGGGGGTGCCCGTTTGGGCAAGGAAAGCCAGCCGTCGGGTTTCGGCCTGCTTCAAGTGATGCTGCACGGCGGGAACCACGTGTTCTGGTTTGATTTGATCCCAGGGGAGGGGGACGGTGTATTGGAGGAGCGGGTTGGAAAAGCCAGGTAGAGCGAGGAGGGTGAAGAGCAGCGTGGTTCGCATCAGTTTTAGTGTAGAAAAAAAATATGCTGCGGTGGGGCAAATCGGGTGTAGTATTCGTGGTAGGAAGACTCGACGTACCCCATATTTATTCCGGCCTATTTATTCATACAGGCAAAGTGCAGGAGGTTTCCTATGTTTGATAGCCTCGATGAGACGATGCGGAAAGACGCAAAGACGGCCAGTTCCACTACCGAGCGAATGGTGATTTGGTTAGTGGTGGCAACGGCCAGCGTGTTGGTTTTTGGTGGCCTTTACTACGGCATTCGCGTAGTAGGCTAGTAACTGATCGGTTCCCCTTCGAGTTGGGCCATTACTTTTTTGACGGCGACCCGGTAGTGGGGCTGCGAGTTGTAGGTTTTCAGTTTTTCGTCGATGGACTTGCCTCGATATAGCGGCGAGTTGGCCAAATAGTCGGCTACGACGTGGATGCCGGCGATGACAGACGGGAAGCGGTGGCGACAAGAGTCCCAACCGAAGATGTTGTTATTGGAAAAGACCTTCCCTCCACTGCTTTCGATGAGAGCGATGGAGGGGAGGAGTCGCCAGTCGAGTTTTTGCTTGTCGGAGGCGATGAGGAACTCGGCAGCGTACTCGTGGGCGGGGCAGACCCGCTTACGGAAGAACGTCTTAATGCGGAGGAGCCGACGGTCGGAGGGGGTCGTGATGCCTTTGACTTCCTGGGCTTTAATCTCTGTAGAAGAAGGAACGGAAATGGCGAGCAGGACGAGGCCTTTAGTAATCCAACGTTTCAAACGATAAGACCTCTTATTTTTGGCGAAAGCCTATCGGGCAGGCTGGGTCGCCGAAGAAAGGTAGTTCTGTCCTCACTCGGTTTTGGTGAGGAGAAAGAAAGCCCGGGAGTATAAGCTCCATTAGGGGCGGCTACAAGACTTTATTATACCAGAGGCGGACGGAAACTAGGGTGTGGGTTTGGCGACGGGTTGCAGGATGATGAATCGTTCGCGGGCGAAGGCGAATTTCTGGGTGGTAGGAGCGATGACGTTGAGTTGCGCGGTGTATTCGCCGGGGAGGAGTTTGGCCAAGGGGAGAGAAAACTCGACGCCTTTTTGGGCCTGTTTGGGGGCGGATTCGAAGACCTTACGATTGCCACGGTAGATGGCGAGGGAGGTAGTGGAGGGGGAGTAGACTTCGGCGAAGGCGCGGAGGGTTTGGGAGCGGCGGAACGCGTTGGTGACCGAGGGAAGCAGTTTTTGGCCGTCGGCGACCAAGGGGTGGAGGTCCTGGAGTTTGCGCTCCTTTTTAGGAGCGACGAACGGAGCGCGCTGGGTGGCGAGGACGAGACTGGAGACGGGGGCGGCGGGGCCGGAGTCAAGATTGGGGATGACGAGGCGGGTTTCAAAGGTTCCCATGGTGCCTTTGGAGTTTTCGCGGACGAGCACTTTGACGCGGTATTCGCCGGGGGCGAGGGAGAAGCCGGCGTCATAGAGCAGGCTGCGGCCGCCGAGTTCGGCTTTGAGTTTGAGGGTGTCGCGAAGGGCGGAGACGGTGCGGCCTTTGGCATCCTTGACGCTGCCGATGAAGTCGAGTTCCGTTTGGGGGACGAGGCTGGAGCCGGGGATTTTGATGGCGAGGGGGACGAAGTAACGATTGGCGGCGGTGCGGAAGTAAAGGAGTTGGACGGCCATGGGGAGATCGGTGACGGGGTTGCCGAGCTGGAGGGCGTCGACGAGTTGCTTTTCGCGTTCGGCGTCGTTGAGTTTGGCCCAGACCTTGTCGGCGTAGTAGCCGGGGCGGTATTCGAGCTTGGCTTTGAGGGCGGTTTCGACTTTGATTTTCCGGAAGCGACCGTCCTTGGCCTCGTTGGAGGAGTAATATCCGAGGATGTAGTAGCTTTCGACGTCCTTCTGGGCTTGGCGGATGCCGAGAGAGAGGTCGTTGGAATCGAGGAGGGCTTTGCCGCCGGTATCGTTGGCGAGAGAGAAGAGCGTTTCCTGGGAGTCGGCGTTCTTGTCGCGTTTTTGACGTTGGGACTGGCCGGAGAAGACGCCGGAGCCTTTGGGCGAAGCGACGGAGGCGTCGCCGGCGGGGGCGGAGGCGACGAGTCCGCGGGCGTCGACGGGATAGAAGCTGAGGCTGGCGCGGACGGCGGCATTGGTGGTGGCAGCGAGTTGAGACTGGTTTTCGACGCCGGTTTTGGGGACTCCGCTGGCGAAGTAGACGACGGCTTTCTTTTCGGGGATTTCGGAGAGTTCCTTGGCGAGATCTTCGAGGGCGGCGAGTTTGCGGTCGGTATTGAAGACGGCGAACTCGGTTTCGTCGAGTTGGAACGAGTCGTCGTCGGCGTCGACGTCGGTGGTGGTGGTATCGATGGAGTCGGTACCGCGGAAAGACTGGACGGTGGCGAGAAGGGCTTTGCGATCGTCGGTAAAGTCGAGGACCTTTTTAAGCTTGTTCGAGAAGGTGTAGATGGCGACGGCGTCGGCGGTCGTG
>JANXMS010000505.1 GCA_025354525.1 Acidobacteriota bacterium | reverse complement strand
GCGATGCCCTTGTCGATGCCCATTTTAAGGCGTTTGGTGTTGGTGACGAAGAGGTCGTCGCCGACGAGTTGGCACTTGGAGCCGATCATGTCGGTGAGGATTTTCCAACCGGCCCAATCGTCTTCGGCCATGCCGTCTTCGATGGAGATGATGGGGTACTTTTCGACGAGGCCGGCCCAGAATTCGGCCATTTCCTGGGAGCTGCGTTCGGAGCCATCGGACTTCTTGAAGACGTACTTCTTCTTCTTTTTGTCGTAGAACTCGCTGGCGGCGGGGTCGAGGGTGATGGAGACCTGGGAACCGGGCTTGTAGCCGGCTTGGGCGATGGCTTCCATCAGCAGTTCGAGGGCTTCCTCGTTGGACTTGAGGTTGGGGGCGAAGCCGCCTTCGTCGCCGACGGAGGTGGAATAGCCGCGCTTCTTGAGGACAACTTTGAGGGTATGGAAGATTTCGGCACCCATACGGAGCGAGTCCGAGAACTTGGTGGCGCCGTGGGGGGCGACCATGAACTCCTGCATGTCGACGGAGCTATCGGCATGGGCACCGCCGTTGATGAGGTTCATCATGGGGACGGGGAGGATGCAGGCGTTGACGCCGCCGAGGTAGCGATAGAGGGGGAGGCCGTGGCTTTGGGCGGCGGCGCGGGCGGTGGCCAGAGAGACAGCGAGGATGGCGTTGGCGCCGAGCTTGCTTTTGTTGTCGGTGCCATCGGTGTCAATCATCTTGGCGTCGACTTCCGCTTGGCGGGAGGCGTCCATGCCGATGATGGCGGGTTCGATTTTCTTGTTGATGTTATCGACGGCTTTGCGGGTGCCTTTGCCGAGGTAACGTTTTTTGTCGGCGTCGCGGAGTTCAACCGCTTCGTGTTCGCCGGTGGAGGCTCCGCTGGGAACGGCGGCGCGTCCGAAGCTGCCATCGGCGAGGAACACATCGGCTTCCACGGTGGGGTTGCCACGCGAGTCAAGGATCTCGCGGCCTACTACTCTTACAATTTCCGTCATTGTATCCACTATTTTCGCATATAGGGCTGGGAATGGCGACGACTTGGCTGGAAGCCAGGTCCCTCCGTTTTGGCTTTGATCGTAAAATTCGTGCTAAAAACGGGGTCGGCGGCCCTCGTAACGATTCACAACATCATTGTTTTGTTAATCTTAAGCAGATCCAAAGTCTTTTTTGCGACTGACAAAAGTGGCTTCGTTCGTAATGTCATGATGACGGTAGATTTGACTTATCATTCGGTTTTCGACGAGAGGAGCCACCTGGGTGTCCAATGAAATCTGGACTACGCAAAGTTCCTCTATGCTGTAATTATTCCGTAGTTGGGAGCGGCGACCAAACCCGCTCCTTTTGGAAGTGTTTGGAAACAGGGGAGATATAAACTTGGACGCATGGTGAGGCCTTAGGATGAGTGTGTGGCGCAGCGCAAGCGAAGGATGAAAACGGGTCGGTACCTGAGCGATTTTGGTTGCGGTTGCCGGGAATGTGGGTAGCTTGTGGGTGTCCCGCCCCCCGGAGTGGGCTCGCCGGCGGAGAGGTCCGACGGAGGAGGAGCGAAGTGATAGCAGTACTGAGGGTTAGAAGCACTAATTCTCGAAGCAATCCAGCAGTTCGATTTGTATCGAAATATAAGGGAGGGACATAAATGGGTCGGTTCCCGGACGGCGTTAG
>JANXMS010000432.1 GCA_025354525.1 Acidobacteriota bacterium | reverse complement strand
GACGACGACCACGGTCATCGCCATACAAAACTGGCCGGAGGAGCCCCCCCATGCTCTTAGCTCTCGATACCATCGGTGCTTTCCGCGGCGAAACCCTCACCGGCCGCTGGCGCCTCCGAACCATCCGCGAACAGACCGCCGACGAATGGGGCATCCTCCTCCGCAACGTCTTCGCCCACCTGCTTCTCGACGACGACCACGGTCATCGCCATACAATCCTTGCCGGAGGAGTCCCCCCATGCTCTTAGCTCTCGATGTCGGTAACACCAACATCACCATTGGTGCTTTCCGCGGCGAAACCCTCACCGGTCGCTGGCGCCTCCGAACCATCCGCGAACAGACCGCCGACGAATGGGGCATCCTCCTCCGCAACGTTTTCGCACTGTCGAACCTCAATCTCGCCGATGTCGACGGCATCATCATCTCTTCCGTCGTACCGGTAATCAACGGAACCCTCGCCGAAATGGTCGGCAAATACTTTGATCGCAACGCCGTATTTGTCTCCACCGACATGAACCTCGGCCTCACCATTAAGTACGATAACCCCAAGGAAGTCGGTGCCGATCGGGTCGTCAACGGAGTCGCGGCGTACTACCTCTACGGTGGCCCCGCCATCGTCGTCGACCTCGGCACCGCCATCACCTTCGACGTCATCTCCGGCGAAGCCGAGTATCTCGGCGGCCTCATCTACCCTGGCATCGGCATCTCGCTCTCCGGCCTCTTTGCCAAAACCGCCTTGCTGCCGCAAGTTAACTTTGAGCAGCCCTCGAAGCTCATCGGCACCAACACCGTCGGCTCTATTCAAAGCGGGCTCTACTACGGCACCATGGGCATGGTCGACGGCTTACTCGAACGACTCAGCGCCGAACTCAGCGTCCCGCCGCAGATCATCGCCACCGGCGGCCAAGCCTCTATGATTCAGGCCGGTTCGCGCCTGGTCGAACACCTCGATGAAGACCTAACTTTAAAGGGGTTGCGCTTGCTATGGGAGAGGAACTAAATTACTTCAACTACTTCACCGAAGTAGAGGAGCACTTCCAGAAAGCCCGCGGCACCAGCCTGTTTCTCATGTCACCCATTGACTGGGCCCTCGTCGAAACCTGGAAGACCTCCGGCGTCCCCCTCGAAGCCGTCCTCCGCGGCATCGACGACGCCTTCTCCCGCAAACGGTCCAAGTTCCAACAGGTCAACTCGCTCACCTACTGCAGCCAGCCCATTAAGAAAGCAGCCGAGGATATGGCCAAAAATCGGCCCGCCAAAGTCGCCCCAAGTAACGAAGATTCACTCCCGCAAGACCGTCTGCAAGCCTTTCTTACCGCTAACTGCGAAGCCCTCCGCACCAAAAATTTCGTCGAGGAAGCCGACTCCCTCGCCGAGTTGGCAGCCCATCCAGAAGCCGCTCACGCCGACCTCGAAGCCCTCGAACAACGCATGACCGCCTTGGAAGAGAGGGTCCTCGCCCGCGCCCGGCTACGGATGTCCGAAGCCGAGTTAGTCGACATGCGGAGAGACCTGGAAATGCAACTGAAACCCCATCGCAGCCGCATGGGCACCGCCGAACTCGCCCTACTCGAAAAAAACTTTCTTGATCGACAATTATTTGAGAAACTCAAACTCCCCAGATTGAGTCTATTTTTCTTATACTAATGAGTCAGGTCATTCATGTCTAAATCGGGACCAAGTAAAGCAAATACGGCCAAGGTGTCGGCCAAAGTCGTAGATCAGCAATTGGCTGCCTTCGAAGCAGCGATGCAGTCGTTTCATCGGCGCGAGTTCGCTACGGCCATGCCGTTGTTCGAACAAGCCAGCGTCGGCCAAACCCGCGATCTCGCCCAAACCGCCCAAATGCACGTCCGCATGTGCCAGCAGCGCCTCAGCGCCGCTAGCCCCATCCTCAAATCCGCTGAGGATTACTACGCCTACGGCCTTGCCCTGACGAACCAGCGAAAGCTCTCCGACGCCGAAGCCGCCCTAGCCAAAGCGATCGCCCTCGCCCCGCGCGCCGACTACATCCACTACGCGCTCGCTCTCGCCCGCGGCCTTCAGGGAAACTACCGCGGCGCCGCCGAAAGCCTGGCCAAGGCCATCGAACTTCAACCCGCAAACCGCAAATCCGCCCGCTTCGATACCGACTTCCTCGAAGTCTTAAAGCACTCCCCGGTAAGAGAACTTGTCTACAGCGACAAAACCGCCGGACACTAATCCCGCCCGTCGCGGCCCCCTCCGAATCGTTTCTCTCGGCGGCGGAACCGGCCTCTCTTCCCTTCTCAAAGGGTTGAAGCTCTACGCTTCCGGCCCCGATCCCATCGCCACTCTCGCCGCCATTGTCACCGTCACTGACGACGGCGGAAGCTCCGGCCGTTTGCGTAAAGATTTCGCCATCCTACCCCCCGGCGATATCCGCAAGTGCTTGGTCGCCCTCGCCGAAGAAGAAGCACTTCTCAGCCAACTGTTTCAATATCGCTTCGCCACCGGTCGTGGCCTCAAAGGCCATAGCTTCGGAAACTTGTTCCTCACCGCCCTCACCCATCTCACCGGCGACTTCGCCAGCGCCGTCCGCTTCGCCAGCAGCGTCCTGGCCTCCTCCGGCGAAATCATTCCATCTACAGCTGAAAACGTCGCTATCACCGCCAAATTGCAGGACGGAACCCTCGTTACCGGCGAATCCCATATCTCCAAAACCTCCTCGCCCATCCGCGAAATCAAAATCGTTCCCCGCCGCCCGAAGCCTCTTCCAGAAGCCCTCGCCGCCATCGCCGAAGCCGACCTCATCACGCTCGGCCCGGGGTCACTCTTCACCAGTCTCATCCCGAACCTTCTCGTCTCTGGCATCCCGAAAGCGATCGCCGCCAGCGCCGCCCTGAAAGTCTACGTCGGTAACCTCATGGGCCAACCCGGCGAAACCGTCAACTTCACCGCCTCCGACCACGTCCGCGCCATCCTCCGCCACACCGGCCTCACCGGCACCGAACGCAACAAGTTTCTCGACTACGTCGTCCTCAATTCCCAAGGCATCCACCCCCGCCAACTCGGTCGCTACGCCGATTCTCAAGCCCTGCCTGTTGAAAGCGATACGGTCGCCCTTCGCTCAATGGGCCTCCAAATCGTCAAAGGCGAGTTACTGGCCGACGGAGAAACAATCCGCCACAACGCCCGCGCAACCGCCGAAATCATCCTCAAGCTGGCCAAGCTCGGACGTCGTCGCCGGCAGATCCAGGGAGTAAAGCAAACCACATGAACTCCCCCGTTTCCGTAATCACCCTCCCCGAACACGTCGCCCACCTCGCCCCGTGCGGCATCAACACCGACGGACAAACGCCCTCCTCACCGCCGAAATCATTCTCAAGCTGGCCAAGCTCGGACGTCGTCGCCGGCAGATCCAGGGAGTAAAGCAAACCACATGAACTCCCCCGTTTCCGTAATCAC
>JANXMS010000367.1 GCA_025354525.1 Acidobacteriota bacterium | reverse complement strand
GGATTTCCTTCAATGCTTCGCTGGTGAATTCCGTCGCTTCCATCCAATAAATTCATACCAAGAATCCTTGCCATTGTTCAGCAGGCTAGGCTAAGCCGTTGACTTTAGATGGATTTCGCAAAAGAGCAAATCCACCCTGGGCTTTACCCCCCAAACACTTGACCTAATTTGGACACGAGTGATGAAATCTCTACTTTTCACCTTCCTCCTCCTCGCCGCGCTCGTTCTGCCCGCGCAAACACCAACGCAGCCCAAACGTCCTCGGATCCTCAGCGTCGCTCACATTGCGCTGTTCGTCCATGGCATCGAAAAGTTTCGCACCTACTATCGCGACCTGCTCGGCTACGAGGAGGTCCTTTTCCTCAACATGGCCGATGGCAACCTTCCGCTCACCTTTGTCAAGATCAACGACCGCCAGTACATCGAACTCTTCCTTGAAAAGGAAACCAACTCCGATCGACTCAATTACATCTTGATCGAAGTCGACGACGCCGAAGCCATGCGCGCCTAACTCGGCTCGAAGGGCATCAAGGTGCCCGACAAGGTCGGCAAGGGCCGCATCAAAAACACCAATTGCAACGTCAAAGGCCCCGACGGCCATACCCTTGAGATCGTCCAGTATGAACCCGACGGCTGGACCATTTGCGACAAAAGCAAGGCACTCAACGGTCCCCGTCTGTCAAACCGCATGATGCATCTCGGCATCCTGGTCGGCGCGCTCGAACCCGCCATGAAGTTCTATCGCGACATCTTTGGATTCGAAGAAATCCGGCGTGGCGGCCGGAGCGAGAAGCGGTTGGGCTGGGTCAACATAAAGGTGCCGGCGAGGACTACATCGAGTTCATGCTCGATGATGCAATGCCCGGTGCCAACGCTCGCGGCACCCAGCATCACATCTGCCTCGAAATCCCGGATATCGAAGCGACGCTCAAAAGCTTCAAGGCCCGGCCCGCCCGCCAAGGCTATACTCGCCCGCTCGAGATCCGGACCGGCAATAACCGTCGTCAGCAATTAAACGTCTTCGACCCGGATGGCACCCGCACCGAGTTCATGGAGCCGAATCCGGCCGTCTCTTCGAAAGCTCCCCCTCCGCGCTAGTTACTTCGTTCGTCCCATCGCCGCCGCTTGGAACTGGAAGCCATGAATTCCGGCCCGGTCATAATACTGCTGGGTATTATGACTTACGCCAAGTAAGATCTCATACTCATGAGGCACGCCTAAGTCGCGCAAATGCGCGTGTAACTTTTCGGAATCCGGAAACGAAACATCCTGAGTCCCGATGACTAACCGGATGGCCAAATGCCCCAAGCGGTTAAAGTTCTTCTGGGCGAGCGCGAACACATCGTCGTCCTCCGAATACCATTGCGCCAGCTTCGATACCCACTTCTGCTGGTCCGAAGATACCCCCAGAAAGAAGTACCCATCCAGCCGGATCCGGCCATAGGTCCCCGCAATCGCCACCACGGAACCGAACATCTCCGGGTACTTCAGCGCCAGCTTCAACGATCCGTTCCCCCCCATTGACATCCCCTCAATCGCTCGGCCCATCGGTGCCGGCAGCGTCCGGTAGTTGGCGTCTACATGAGGAACCAGCTCTTGAATCAACATCGATTCGGACATCACTCCCTGCTCCGCCCAGTCCCGATACTCGCTCCGCTTGCCGCCGTTCGGAATCACCATAATCGTCTGCGGCATCAGCCCCGCCCGGATCGCCTTGTCCAGCAACGCCGCCTGCGCCACGCCCTGACTTTCGTGCCCTCCCGCTCCGTGCAGCCAGAAAATCACCGGAAATCGCCGTGTCGGCGAACTCGCATACTCCGGCGGTAGATAGACGTTGAACCCCACGTCCTTCTTCATCGCTTTGCTCGCGAACACATGATGCGTCACCCCACGCGGCGGATCTTTCGGCGGGTTTACCCACGCAATGTCGAATACGAGGGGCTCTCGCTGCGCGAACGCCGCGAGCGAAAGGAAAAAGACCATCGAGAGTGTGCGCATCTGTAGATAGTGACACACCGCGATATACTGGCCAGCAAATGCGTGCCATCCTTCTTCCGTTGCTGTTGTGCCTTCCTCCCCTAGGCGCCCAACACAGCGATGCCGATTTGAAAAATCCCTTCCAGTCCCCGGACGACCGCGCTCGCGGCGGCGCGTTTTTCCAATCCCAGTGCGCCAACTGTCACGGCATCGACGGCAAGGGTGGAGCCAGCGGTCCCAACCTCGCGAGCGGTACATTCCGCCATGCCACCAATGACGAAGGCATCTTCCGCCTCATCACCAAAGGAGTCCCTGGCACCTCCATGCCCGGCTTTTCGATGAATGGCCGCGAAATCTGGCAAATCGTCGCCTATATCCGCTCGCTCAGCGCCGGCCGTTCCGCTGTGAACTCCACCGGAAACGCCCGTGCCGGCCAGCTACTCTTCCAGTCCAGCCGCTGCCTGAACTGCCATTGGCTTAACGGCACTGGCGCCCCTCGTGGGCTCGACCTGTCAGCCATCGGGTCCCGCCTCAACTCGGCCGACCTTGTCGTCGCACTCAACGACCCCAGCGCCGATGTCGCCCCCGAATACTGGGCCTGGCAAGCAACGACGAAATCCGGCGAAACCCTACGCGGTGCGCGCCTCAATGAAGATACCTTCTCGCTCCAGATCCTCGACCACACGGGCCGTCTCCGCTCGGTTTTGAAAGCCGATCTCCGGTCCCAATCCTTGGACCACCGCTCTCCGATGCCTTCCTTCCGCGAAAAGCTCACCGACGTGCAACGCAACGATCTGGTCGCCTACCTCGCCTCGCTGCAAGGAGCAGCCCAATGAAATCCGCTTCGCTTCTCCTCCTCCTCGCTGCTGTCCTCCCCGGTCAGGACGCCAACTGGACTACCTACCACGGCAACCCGGCCAGCCACCATCACAGCTCTCTCACGCAGATCACCCCGGCCAACGCTCCCGACCTTGAGTTGAAATGGACCTTTCAAGCCCAGTCCCTTGAAAAGTTTGAAGTCACTCCGCTGATCGTCGACGGAGTCATGTACATCACCGAAGCACCCAACACCGTCATCGCCCTCGACGCCGCCACCGGTCGCGAATTCTGG
>JANXMS010000366.1 GCA_025354525.1 Acidobacteriota bacterium | reverse complement strand
ACGTCCCAAACGCCTGCGCATAACTCGCCCCCAGCGCCGGCGTCAAAAATCCACCAATCACCCCCCGAACCCCCGAAACCCCTACCTTCAATAAATGTTCGCGTGCCATTAGTTCAAGCTCCTTACCCGTTCCAGCAAGCTCTCAAACAGCTCCCGTGGCTCCGCTCCCCGCTGCTCCGCAATCACCCGAATAATCGGCTCCGTCTGGCTCACTCGCACATGAAACCATCGGTCCGGCCACGAAACCCGCAGCCCGTCGCTCCGGTCCATCTGCCCATCCGGATACAACCCCTGCAACTCAATCAACAGCGCCGGAATATTCGGACTCGTCAGCGGAATCTCCGCCTTCAAAATATGGTGCGCCGGATATCCTGCCAAAATCTCACTCACCGCTTGCCCCCGCTGCCGCATCATCGTCAAAATCGCCAACATGCTCGCAATGCCGTCGTACACAAATCGAAACTGCGGCATCATCACCGCCCCCGTCCCCTCCCCCGCTAACGCAATCTGCTCCGGCCGATACGTCGACAACGCATCAATCGCCGCCTGCCGCCCCACCGGCACCCGCAGCACCCGCCCCCCATGCCGCGCCGCCACGTCCTCTAATAACGCCGTGCTCGACAAATTCGCGATGATCAACTTCCCCACGCTCGAAGGCAACAAATGGTCCGCCAACATCGGCAGAATCAACTCCTCGCTGATCCCCCGCCCCTGCTCGTCCGCCAGCGCCACCCGATCCGCGTCCATGTCAAACAGAAACCCCGCGTCGGCCCCCAACGGCTTCATCAGCGGACCCAACTGCAACTCCACAATGCTCGCGCTCGTATTCGGCGTATGCGCCACCGTCCGCCCATCCACCCGTTCATTGATCAAAATGAACCCGCAGCCAAACCGCTCATTCATCCGCCGCAAAATCAACGCGCTCGTCCCGTTGCAACAGTCCACCACCACCTTCAACGGCCGCAGCGACACCAAATCGAATACCCGCTCAATGCCGTCCAAATAAGCATCAATCGCCGTATCCACCACCGACAACTTCCCCAACCGATTCCACTCCTCATACCGAAACCGCCGCAGGTGGTAAATGTCCAGTAACTCCCCCGCCTCCGCCGTATTCAGGTAAATCCCGCTCGGGCCGAAGAACCGCAGCGCATTCCAATCAATCGTGTTGTGCGATGCGCTAATCGCAATCCCCCCCGCCGCGTCCAACCGCTGAATCGCGTGCTGCACCACCGGCGTCGAAACCACCCCCAGATCAATCACGTCGTGCCCGCATCCCAGCAGCGAAGCCACCACCCCTTCCCGAATCATGTTCCCGCTCAACCGCGGATCCCGCCCCAACACCACCGGCCGGCCCGGCTCGAGAAAGGTCCCAAATGCCGCCGCGAAATCCATCACATGGGTCGCCGTCAGCCCCCTTCCCACGATGCCGCGCAGGCCAACGTGAGAGATGCGAAGTGCGTTATTCACTCGCCTACCAGTCTAATCTGCCCAAACGATTCCGGCACATGGTTGTTCAACACCCCCGTCTTCTGCCAAACAATGTACTTCCGCTTCGGTCCCGGACCCTGGATCCGAAACAGATTCACCCGCATCTCATTGCCCGCCTTCGCCGGCCGACTATCGAACGAAGCAATCGGAATCTTAAACTCCCCGTACCAAATCTTCTTCTCCCGATCCAGCCGAGCCTTCACCGTAAAACCCGAATCCCAATCCGCCCCCCCATTCGCCAGCGGCTTCCTCCGGTCAATGTCTAAGTCGATATACTCCCCCAAAGGCGAAACCTGATACTCCCTATACTTCCAAATCGACTCGAAATCCGCCCCAATAAAAATCTCCGCCACGTCGTGATCCCAAAGTTTACTCGTCTCCGCACTCGTCACCGGAGCTGCATTCAAATGAAGCTCCTCGAACGGGCAACTGAACAAAAAGTAGATGTGGTCCTTCGTCCACCGAGACCGGATCTCCGTCCGATGCTTATCCACCGGCTTTCCCCAATGATCACCCTCCGCCACCGTCGGACCAATCTTCTTCCAATGCCCTGAACTCGGATCCGCCGACAGAGGAAACTCGCTCTTCGAAAAGGTGCTCAACATCAAGTCCCCACCGGCGGCCGAGGCCGATGCGACCGCCAGGAATGCAGTAACTAGAATCGCTTTCATTTTGGTTCTACCTGTAGTTTAAGGCCAATCGGCCCCGCCGCAACTCACGCTCCCATCGACGGCCTCTCAACCGCGGATCCCATAGCCGTCCCAGCGCCAGCTCCAAACCCGAATAGTCCACGGCCTCTCACCCCGTCCGCAATTCAACCCATCATCCCCCCGCCGCAACCCAAACTCCCTTCGACGCCTTCTCAACCGCCGACCCCCAGCGCAATCTCCAAACCGAATCGCCTTCAATTCGGTTCTACCGGAAGTCTATCGCCTCTCACCACGTCCGCAATCCGAGCCGTCATCGCCTCATCGCCCATCAACAGCCGAAACGGCAACCAAAACGCGTCCAGCACACAAGCTTCGGCCACCGGACACGGCAACACCCGATGCGGCAACCCTCCCATATACATCGGATTCTGATACAGCGTATGCGGATAAAACGGCGTCACCGGAATCCCGCTCGCCTGTAACCGCCCGCAAAACGCATCCCGCGTCTCTCCAAATTCCGCCGCGTCAATCCGCCCCAATAGCAGATACCAAGGGTTCCGATTCACCGCCGCCGGAACCTCCTGCCAGCGGATCCCCGGCACTCCCGCCAGCACAGGCCAGTTCCGCATCCGCAGCTCAATCTGCGAGTCCAGCCGCTCCAACTGCGCCAGCAACACCGCGGCATGAAACGCCGACATCCGATAATTATTCCCCACCTCGAAATGATGAAAAAACGAGTACCCAGGCCGCCGCCCTTGGTTCATAAAACCCCGCATCCGCTCCGCAAACGCCCCATCGTTCGTCAGCACGATCCCCCCCTCTCCCGCCGTCATCACCTTGCCATTCTGAAACGAAAAGCTGCTCGCCAATCCAAACGATCCCGCCCGCTTCCCCTTCCACTCCGCCCCGTGCGCATGGGCCGCATCCTCCAGCAGCATCACCCCCGTCTCCGCCGCCAAGGCCATTAAAGCGTCCATGTCCGCCAAAGACCCCCCAAAGTGGACGGCCATAATCGCTTTCGTTTTCGACGTCACCGCCTGCTGAGCCTGCGCCGGATCCATGTTGAAGCTAAACGGTTCGACATCGACAAACACCGGCGTCGCCCCCACCCGCGACACCGCCGACGCCGTCGACACAAACGAAATCGCCGGCACGATCACCTCGTCTCCCGGCCCAATCCCCGCCGCCACCAGCATCATCTCCAGCGTCACCGTCCCATTCACCGCCGCCACCCCATGCGAGCAGTGCTGATACGCGGCAAACTTCCGCTCAAACTCCCCGATCATCGGATGAAACCCGCCCCACTGCGGACTCGCCAAAACTTGATCCAACAGTTCTCGTTCTCGATCGGTCGACACGGGCCAGGACGGAAGATCACTCATCCCTCTAGAGTAAAGGAATGGATATTTTCCGCGAAAGACAAGAAGAACTCGAGCGCCTCGAATTTCAAATGGGGCCTGCCCGCGGCAAACTCGCCCTCGCCCTTGATGTCCTCACCGACGCCCTCGTCCTCGTCGGCCAGCACGGCGTTTATTGCACCAGTGTTCGCAACCCCACCAAGCCCGCCATGGATATTCAGATGGTGCTCGCCGGCCTAGTCGGTGCCAAAGACCTCATCCAAAGCGCAATGTCCGAGATCAAGAGGACCTAACAAACCAGCATCCCAGCATCTTCTTCTCATCGCTCACGACAGCCGTCTCGACCCGCTCCCGTCGAAACCCGACCGACGCCATGCCCGCCGTCAACTCCTCAACCGGAATCAAGTGCGGAGCCGCCCGTTCGCGAAACACGTTCATCGTACCCGGCACCGTCCGCCCTGGAGTCACCGCGCTAGCCAGATTCGCCGGGTTCTCTTGAATGACGAGCAGCACCGTCTCCGCCCGCCAGGTCACCAGGCTCTGCAAAGCCAACCGCCATTCGACGTGTTCCAGCACCAAAGTAATCGCGACGTTCCGGTAAGGTCCAACCAACCCGGTCTGCTCGATGTTGTCGACCACCGTCTCCCCCGGCGTCCGACCCGTCGATGCCAACCGTCCCCGCAACTCCTCCAGAAACCGAGGATTCCAATCCGAGAAGATCATCTCCTCCGGCCGAGCCTGCTCTGCCCCCAGAAAGTCGAACATCTGCCCCGTCCCCGCTCCGGCGACGAGCACGGTCTCCGACCCCGGTCCTGCCGCCAACCAAGCCGCCATCAGCCCAGCGTTTGCTTGAGCCTGCCCGATCCCAGCCATGTGTTTCTCATAATCTCCCGGCTCCACCGTCAGCCAAGCTTCCCGCAACGTATGCGAACGACTAACCCCAGCCTTCCATCGTCC
>JANXMS010000328.1 GCA_025354525.1 Acidobacteriota bacterium | reverse complement strand
TAACCCACTCTGTCCCCATCAAAGCGCTGCAGGCCCTTGCCTGAATCCGCCCACCGACATCCCGCCTGGTCTCGTACAGGACTGAGACCTTTCCCATCTCCCACCCAGGTTCGACGACGGAGGACCGCCAGCGCCAATCGTCCTGCGGATCCAGCGGCTTCCCGATGGTCGCCTCGCCGCCCTCTGCGCCGAACCGCGAGGGAGCAAACACGCCGATGGCTAAGTACGCTCAGGAGAGAGTCACGCTAGTGCTCTGACCGCTGGAAACAGTTTTCATAAATCATTTCGACCATCGCCGTATTAACAAAGCAGCTACCAATATCAATTGGCAGTTCGATAGAAAAACCGCACGAAAAACGCTTGGATACTAATGGAACCCTTTCAAGCGGCCTCAGCACTAGGTTACTCATCGGTAACCTAGCTAGCAAAAGTCCTTAAGTCAAATCGACGCCGGTCTGTTTCCACTGTCCACTCCGGGCACTCTCCAGGACAGCATCACATACCCGCTGGGTCTGCAACGCATTTCGGAAGTCCGGCTGCGTTGGAACTCCCGATTCGATCCCCATTACGAAGTCCGCAATAGCATTCAAAAAGGTATGCTCATATCCGATACATGTACCTGGAACCCAGTAATGCTTCATATACGGATGCTCTGAGTTAGTCGTATGGATCTTCCGCCACCCGGTCAAGTGGCTATCCACTTTCTTCGCGCTACCTGGTTGCCGGTACTCGAAAAATTGAAGATACTCGGGTTCCTCAAGGTCAAAGTAGACGCTCCCTTCGGCCCCGTTCATCTCAAACGTGTTGAAGTTCTTTCGGCCCCTGGCGTAGCGCGTCGATTCGAATGTGCCGATCGACCCATTGGCAAACTCGGCGAGGAACATACAAGCATCGTCGATGGTTACTGGCTGCACCTTACCCGTTTCAACGTGCGTCCGCTCTTTCACGAACGTTTCCGTCTTAGCCACCACCCGTGTAATCGGCCCGTTCAGCCACATCGCCGTATCAATTGAATGAGCGAGTAGGTCGCCGGTTACGCCCGACCCCGCCACGTCCGCGTCTAGCCGCCACAAGCCGGGCCCTCCTTGGGGCACGTCTTCAGCGATGGTCCAATCCTGGAGATAAGTCGCGCGGTAGTGATAGGTCTTTCCGACGCGGCCCTCGTCCACAATCTGCTTGGCCAACGCAATCGACGGTACCCGCCGATAATTGAACCAAACCATATTCGCAACGCCAGCCTTCTCGACGGCGGCTACCATCTCCTCGGCTTCGGCCACTGTCATCGCCAGAGGTTTCTCGCAAACGATCATCTTGCCGTTGGCCGCCGCCGCCAAGGCGATCTCTTTATGGGTGTTATTCGGCGAGCCGATATCGATCAAATCAATATCCGGTGACTCAACTAACTTTCGCCAATCCGTCTCTACCCGCTCATAGCCCCAGTTATCCGCAAACACTTGGGCTTTCTCTGCGTTGCGAGCACAGACGGCCTTCAACACTGGCCGATGTTGCACCGGGAAAAAGTCATTCAGCCGTTTATAGGCGTTCGAATGCGTCCGCCCCATAAAGCCATAGCCAATCATGCCAACCCTTAACTCTTTCATGCTCATGCTCCGTATTTACCCACCAAGCCATCCAGGGCCTTCTTACAAGTCTCGGTCGCCGCCCAGGCGTCCGGCCAGAAACACAAATCAATCGTCCACCAGTCATGCCGAATCATCGGCGCGGCGGCTTTCACCAGTGCCGGCACAATCAAGTCAAAATCCAAAACACCAAGCCCAAACGGCGGGTGACTCGACGTCTCATCGTCCCCATTGGCATCCTTGTGGCATTGGTTGTCTGAGTCAATCAAATGGATATGGTTGATCCGCCCGTGCAGCAGCTTAATCAACTCCATTTGACTCTCGAAGACCTCTTTCTCGCCCTCTTGCCGGACTCCGACGACGCCCACCATCTGCCCGTGGCAGGTATCGTACATCAACCCAAAGTTGTCCTTACCCACAGCATCATGCACCCGCACCACGTCACTCGGTTTGTTAAAAGCAAACCCCGGCTCAAACTCCCACGCGACATACTGCCCGTTGCCCGCGGCGATGTCACAACACTCTTTCCACGCTCCGGCAACCCGCTTCAGCGCCGTAGCATAATCGACTTCTCGGTGAATCGTCGGCGGTTGGACGCAGTCCACGCGCACTCCGCCGATCCCCAAGTCCTTGGCAAACTCGGAATTTTTCCGAAACTCCTCGACATACTTGGAAGTGTCATCGGTATTGACTAACTTCTCCCCCCATAAATTTGCCGCGATCCCGCTAAATCCCAACCCCCGCTCCTTCATCTGGGCGACTAACTCGGCTCGCTGTGCCTTTTCCGGCAGCGCCCCCGCCCAGCCCTCGTTCGGCCCATTCGGGTTTCCCGGGTTCGGATGCGGCGGAAACGAGCCTAACTCCACTCCATCAAAGCCCAGCGCCTTCAGCTTCGAACACACCGTCTCAAAATCAATCGGATTCGGCCCATATGGCCCAATCGTGTACGCCCAGGTTCCAATCGATGTCCGTTTGCTCATCTCGATCTCCTAAAATGTCAAGCCTTTCAAATACGCGGCGCTGTTCCGCAGACTATCCAGCGGGTTTCCCGGCGTCTGGTCCTGTTCGACGAAGAAGTGCTTCGCCCCGGCCTTTTGTGCCGCCACCAAAACCGGTCCAATCGCAATTACACCCTTACCTACTTCCTCAAACGCTTCCTTCGGAACCTTCTCGTTGTATTGCGGCCCAATCCCGCCCTTTACGTTCTTTATGTGCACCAGCGGAATCCGGCCTTTAAACTGTTCAAATACCTTCACCGGCTCCATCCCGCCTACCTTCGCCCACATAATGTCTAACTCCAATCCTACTAACTTCGGATCGGTGTTCTTCATCAATACGTCGAGTAAATTCCCGCCCCCCGTAACTGGCTCAAACTCAAATGCGTGGTTGTGGTAACAAAGATTGATTCCGGCAGCGCGGCAGCGCTCCCCGGCCTTATTCAAAGTATCCGCCAGCTTCTTGATCACCTCCACCCCGCCGCGGTCCGCAGGCGCGATGTAAGGGCATACGACATAACTGAAGCCCCGCTTCTTCGCGTCATCCAGGGCTGGGTTCAGCTTGTCGATGTCCTTTGTGAACATCTGGGTGTCAATATGCAGGCTCACCGGCTTTAGCTTGGTCTGCTTCAACGCATCCCAAATCTTGTCCATATTCGCGCGGATCACCTCCGCTTCCGTGTAGCCGGCGGCCTCCAAGCCTTGGAGTACCTCCAGGGGCTTCTCATTGATAATGGAGCGCAGCGAATAGAGCTGGGCCCCAAAACCCTTTAGTTGCTTGGCTTCAACAGCCGCGACGGCCGCCGAAGCGGCCAAGAAAGATCGACGAGACAAGGTCTGCATTACGCAACATCATATCGAATGGCGGCCGACATCGGTTTGCGTAAACTCGTTCCCCTTGTAGAGCAGCGCCACGCCCTTGTCCTGCGCGAGGGCGTAGGCGAAACAATCGCCTAAAGTCAGGCGCGCGGGGCGACCGCGATAGCGAGCGTATGCCACCGCCGCTAGCTTGGCGTGTTCCAGGGTGATCGGCTCTACGACAAATCTTTGCTTCACACGCCAGAGTTCCGTTTCGGCCTCCATCTCTTCTCCTAACTCTCCTCGCACTCGAACCAACACCTCCCACCAGTTCACAGGCGAGATCCAGACCGTCCGCGCAGCGAGCAGGACGGCTTTGTAATAATCAGCGTCCGCTTCATCCATCAAAATCGCTAAAAGTGCCGACGCGTCCGCGACCAGTGTCATTTAGGAAGTCCTTCTTCGTCGTAAAGATCCTCGTCTGTGATCGGACGCCCCACCCTCGGCGCGTTCCTAATCTTCGCCAAAATATCATCCGCCTCTCGTCGGCCCGCCTCTCGTTCGGCCATCGAAGCCGCCTGCTCCGCCAGCAGTTTTCCCTTCACCGCCTCATGGATCGCGTCGGTCAACGAAACCCCCAGAATTGCTGCCAATTCCCGCACCTCCGCCACCACGTCTGCCCGCTTCACTTGAATTGGTCGTGTCATGAATGTGAGAATATCATGAGTATGTGCAAATCATGACTAGCCGCGCCACTTTCTAAAGTGATATAAATACAGGGTGCCTGTATCCATCCAAGGGGAACGAACCCTCATCGTCGGTGCCTCCAGCGGCATCGGCCGCGCCACTGCCCGCCTCTTCGCCCGCGCCGGAGCCCATGTCTACGCCTCCGCCCGCCGCGCCGAGCGCCTCTCTGACCTTGCCGCCGAACTCGCCGCCGAAGGCCACCAAATCGCCTACGGCACCGCCGACGCCGCGTCGCATGAGTCCATGGAAGCCCTGGCCGCCGATGCCATCGCCAAGCTGGGCGGGGTCGATATCCTAGTCTTCGCTTCCGGCACCAACACCCCGGATCGCGCCATGACCCGTCTGAATCGGGCGATCTGGAATGAACTCATTGAAGTGAATCTCAACGGTCCCTACTCTCTGACGGCAGCCTTGCTTCCGGCCATGCGCACCGCGCGCAAAGGGCATCTCATTTACGTCTCCTCCATCTCGGGCAAGTACGCTGACGTCTCCGGTGCCGCCTATCAAGCCTCCAAGCGCGGCGTCCTCGGCCTTGCCGCTGCCATCCGCCAGGAAGAGCGCGAAAATGGCATTCGCACCTGCGTTGTCTGCCCTGGCTTGGTCGACTCTGAACTCATGGAGAAGCGTCCAGTCAAGCCCAGCGCTGAAACTCTGGCCAAAGCGCTCCAGCCTGAAGACGTCGCGGACATCATCCTCAGCGTAGCGCTCCTCCATCCTCGCGCCGCCGTCCCGGAACTAGAGATCCTGCCGACGGTTCTCTAATTCACGGCATCAAAACCAAGAGGGCCTGCCAAAACGCGGCCTTGGTCCCTTTGGACTCGATCACCGTCTCCTGCCACACGTATTCGCCTGGCGGCAGCTTGCTAAACGGGATTTCGAAACGAACCGGCAGCGCCTTCTCGCCGTTCCGAAACAACGTTACTTACGCCGCCACTGGCTCTACGGTCTCGCCTCCTTGGTAGGCCTGAAAATACACGAGCAAATCCTTGGGATTAGCTTCTTCCCCTCACAAACCACGACTTCATCCTGAGCCAAGGCCTGCTGCCGCCCGAACTGCTCCGTCAGGCTGTCCTGGCCGAGTTCGTCCGGCCCACCTGCTAAAAAAAGAAGCGGTGCTTGGGCGTGCTGAAACCGTCCCACACCATCGCCGCGAACCGGCGTCGCAGAGCAAAACCCATTCGCTGATACAGATCAATCGCGCCCTGGTTCGCACTCGTCACGGTCAACGTGCAGAGGGTGCATCCGGTCTCCGCCATCGCCCGCATCGAATGAATCATCAATTCGTAGCCAACGCCACGCCCCCTCATCCCTGGGGCGACACATACCTGCGTAATATGCCCCACGTCGTCAGCGACCCGGCTGGCTAGACACGCGCCAACGAGCCGGCCCGTATCGCGGCTCCAAGCCAACCACGAGGCACCCTCGTCAAAGCGTCCGCAGCCTGGATACTCCACGATGTTGGTTAGAAATTGCCGCGCCCCGGCGACGCTGCGATATTGGTCATTGATATGGCCATCCACATGCCCGTCGTAGGCGTCGGAGAGCATCCGCGCCGCATCGTCCCGATAACGGTCATGCCACGTATCTAAATCCAATCGTCGGGCCGATGGACCGCTCGCCCATGCCGGCCAAGGCTGCAGCGAGCAGTGCATGAACTGACGCTCGTGTAGCTTCAGGTGTTCGTCATAAGCGACTGGCATCCGTCGCGGATGCTCCAGTAGCAAAATCTGCGATTCAATCCGAGTAATGCCACGCGTCTTCGCCAGCGAATCAACACACGCCGCCAGCAGTCGATTCTCCGCCTCGACCGATTGGAACGACTCCCTGACAAACAGGTCGCCCACCAGACCCTTGCCGTTCTCGGCTACGGTGTATGCGTAGCCGAGAACGTCGCGACCAGAGACTAAAGCATGGCCGCCTAGGGTTTGCTCGTCGGCGAACTTACGGACCAGCGCAGCGGAGGAATGAAAGTTCCAACGCAAGTCCCGTCGCCAGACTGCGATCTCCTCTTTTAGAAGAGAATTCAATGAACCCGGAGCAAGCTCACGCAGTTCGACTAACTCTCCAATGTTTGCCTGGGAGCGGGCTGCCATCTAGGCAGTATACTGCGCCAGGCTTACTTGGAGTTTCGTTTGCGTCGGACCAAATCGAGAATCAGCAAGCCGATTCCCCTTGCTCGGTACGTCGCCGGCTCGGGGACCACAAACCCAAACGCCGCTCCCGTAAAATTATCAAGTGCCATCAACTACTGCTTGGCCGTTGGTCCGTCCACGTGGGTAAAGACACTTCCCGCCGCGTTTTCCTGACCGCCGCTCGCCGCGATGTATTGGTCAGCCAGTTGAATCACCTGCGCTTACGTTGCAGGGCGCCGTTCGTCAAGCCATCACCGCCACCTGCACCGCCGCCGCCTGGTCAGCGTTCGCAATCCGCGGTAAGTACGTCTGGAGCAACCAGGAAGCTCGCCGTCCATTCATCATCGGATTCACGCTGCCAAAGTTCACCGAAAACGTCTCGATACCCACATTCGTGAACAAATCCACACAAAATAGAAACACCGGGCTGTTCTCGTACTCAGCGAGGACGATCCCGGCGAAGGTCACCTTGCTCTGGCCACCGGCGGACAAATCTACCATTTGCCCAAGGCTCCAATTTATCCCGGTCACCGAGGTCTTCATAAATCCAGCTTGCTGGGAATGGGATCGGGAACCAATTGGGAACGGTTCTCGAGATCTGAAGATGACCTGAGGGAAGAGTCGGGGTTCCGACACCCCCCTCCCTCCGATGGGTATCGGTGGCGTAACCATCGTCCTAGGGCTGAACGTCTCTTCATCCTCGTCGCCCGCTGTGAAACAATAGTTCGTTCCCACCTCATGCGCTCAATTGCCCCACTTCTGGCCCCTTGGTTTCTGCTCGCAAGCTGCTCCGGGCCCTACGCCCCGGGTGCCGTCTCTGCCGCCAAACAAGACACGCCAGCCCTGGCCGTTAAATCCGTCACGGTCCAACTTTCCCCTCTTCCCGAAGTGATCAGCGCCAACGGCGAACTGTTCGCCGAAGAGCTCACGACCGTCTCCGCTAAAGTCCCCGGACGCGTGGTCAAACTCTTTGCCGATCTCGGCAGCCTCGTCAAATCTGGCGACGTCCTGGCCGAAATCGAAAAAACCGAATACGAGTTCCGTGTTCGCCAAACCGAAGCCACCGTTGACCAGATCCGCGCCCGCCTGGCACTTGCTAACCGCCCCGATGAAGAGTTCGACGCGGAACGCACCGCTACGGTCCGCGAAGCGCTGGCCGGCCTAAAGGAAGCCCGGTTTATTTTTGAGACCACCGCTCGGCTCCAGAAAGAGGGGGTTGTCTCGCGCATTGAATTTGAAAAGGCTCAGGTCCGTCGCGACGGCTCCGAGGCCCACTATTCCGCCGTCCTTGCCGACGCGATGCAGCTTCGCGCTCAACTCAGCGAACGCCGTGCCAGCCTTGCGCTTGCTCGCCAACAGCTCGACGATTGCACCATCCGCGCGCCTTTTACCGGCGCGGTCACCCGCCGCCCCGCCTCCGTCGGCGAATATCTTCCTATCAACGCGCCCATTCTTACCATCGTGCGGCAACATCCTATCCGCGTCCGCCTCGACGTCCCCGAACGCCTCGCTGCCCGGATCGCCCGCGGTCAGGCCATCGAAGTCCGGCTTGAAGGCACCCCGCTCGTTCGCGCTGGCCGAGTCGTCCGCCTCAGCCCCGCCATTGAGGTGCAGAGCCGCTCGCTCCTCGTCGAAGGAGAGATTCCGAATCTTGACGGTGTGCTTCGCCCGGGCTCTTTTGTCCAAGGCAGCATCACATTAAACGCCGGTGCTCAAAGCATCGTCGTTCCCCGCAACGCCGTCGTCAGTTTCGCTGGGATCGAGCGCGCCTTTGCGGTCAAGGACGGCATTCTCCAGGATCGCATCGTCAAAACCGGCCGCCGCCTCGATCCCGATCTGATCGAGATCCTCGAAGGCCTGACGCCCGGCGAACACATTGTAAATCCCGCCTCGGACCGCATGACAAAAGGCCAAAAGGTTAAGGAAAACTAGATGCAAAAGCTCGCCGAAGTCTGCGTTGCCAGACCAGTCTTCGCCGTCATGCTCATCCTCGCCATGGTCGTCATCGGCGGAGTCTCCTATGCCAAGCTCGGCATCGACCGCTTTCCCGACGTCGACATGCCGATCATCTCGGTTCGGACCATCCTGCCCGGTGCTTCGCCTGAAGAGATGGAAAGCGCCGTCACCCGCTTCGTCGAAGATTCGGTTTCGACCGTCGAAGGCATTGACAACATCCGGTCCACCTCGACTGAATCGATCTCTATCGTCACCGTTACTTTCAACCTTAATCGCAACATCGACGTTGCCGCCCAAGACGTTCGCGACGCCGTTGCCAGCATCATTTCTCAACTTCCTCGCGACGCCAAACCGCCCCTCATTAAGAAACTTGACACCGACGCGTCCCCGGTCATGACCCTCGTGCTCAGTGGCGACAAAACGGCCCGGGAACTCTATGAGATCGGCGAGCGGGAGATCAAAGATTCCATCGAGAGCGTCGGCGGCGTCGGTCAAGTCCAGCTAATCGGTGGCCAAAAACGAGCCATCAATATTTGGGTCGATGCCGATCGCCTCGCCGCCTATAAAATCCCCATCCTCAGCGTTCGCAACGCCATCGCCCGCCAGAACTCCGACATCCCTGGTGGACGCGTCGACCAAGGCAGCCGCGAGCTTGTTCTGCGCACCCTTGGCCGCTTTCCCGATCCCAAAACTTTCAACGAACTCGTGGTCGCCACAATCGGCTCTTCCGCCGTCCGTATTCGCGATATCGGCTATGCCGAGGACGGCCATAAAGAACAGCGCACCGCGGCCCGATTCGATGGCAAAGCAGCCGTCGCCCTGGAAGTCCGCCGCCAATCCGGTGCCAACACCATCGACGTCGTCAACGGGGTCAAAGCCCGCCTCGCTCGCGTCACCCAACTCCTGCCTCCGGGCGTTCAACTCGATATCCTCCAGGACCAATCCCGGTACATTGAAGCCGCGTTCCACGAAGTGCTCCTCCACCTCATCCTGGGTTCGATACTGGCTTCGCTCGTCGTCTTCCTTTTCATGCAGGACTGGCGCGCCACGGTCATCGGTGCGGTCGCCATCCCCGCGTCCATCATCTCCACCTTCGGTGCCATGCGGGCCCTGGACTTCACCCTCAACAACATCACTATGCTCGCCCTCGTCCTGATGGTCGGCGTGGTGATCGACGACGCCATCGTCGTGCTCGAAAACATTTTCCGTTTCGTCGACGAAAAGAAGATGGCGCCTCGCGAAGCCGCCGTCCGAGCCACCAAAGATATCGGCCTCGCCGTCATGGCCACGACCCTAAGCCTGATCGTCGTCTTCCTCCCCGTCTCGTTCATGTCTTCGATTTCGGGCCGGTTCCTCTACTCTTTCGGGGTTACCGCCACGGTCGCCATCCTCGTCTCGCTCGTGGTCAGCTTCAGCCTCACGCCGATGATGTGCTCGCGGATGCTGAAACAGGGCGAAGGCCTTCACACCTCGTCCAAAGGGCTGTACGGGGCCACCGAGCGCTTTTACATGAAGCTGTTGCGATGGGCAATGGGTCATCGGCTCATCATCGCTTCGCTCGGCGTCATCACCATCTGCAGCACCGTCCCTCTGTTCCGCCTTGTGCGCCAGGAATACCTGCCCACGAATGTTGACGAGAGCGAAATTGAAGTGAGTATCAACACCCCGGAAGGCACCACGCTCCAGGCGATGCAGGACGTCCTTGACCGGGTGTATCTCGAACTCAAGCCCATGCCCGGCATCAAGCATGTCGTCTCCGTCGTCGGCTCCGGTTACTTGCAAAGCGTCAACAGCGGCCGCATTTACCTGGCCCTCGAGGACATCGAGAACCGCGTCTTCTCGCTCTCCCGCCTATGGCGGAAAACCCTCGCCGGACATCCGCTGGAAGCCTTCCAGGGCATCTACTCTCAGCGCGACGTCATGACCGCCGTCCGCGCGAAATTGAAGCAATTCCCGGACCTCCGCTGCCGCGTTGGCAACCTCCAATCTCTCAACCAAGGTTCGGCTCCTTACGATATCGACTTCGTCATTCGCGGGCCCGAAATCGGAGAACTTTTCAAATATTCCGAGCGCCTCCGCAAGACCGCGATGACCATCCCCGGCCTCGCCGACATCGACACCACGCTTCGCATCAACAAGCCCGAACTCCGCGTGATCATCGACCGCAACCGCGCCGCCGATATGGGCGTTGATGCTTCCGACATCGCCAGTTCCCTTCGCCTCATGGTCGGCGGCGACGACGAGGTCTCCCGCTTCCGCGACGACAAAATCGCCGAAGAGTACGACGTCGAAGTCCGTCTGAAAGACGGTGACCGTAACTCGATGGCGACCGTCTCCAAGCTCTACGTCCCTTCCACCAAAGCGCGCATGGGCCTCGTCCGGCTCGACAATGTCGTCGAAATGAAGGAAGCCATTTCGGCCTATCGCATCGAGGGGCTGGATCGCCAGCGGCAGGTTGGGATCCGCGCGAACATCCTTCCCGGGTACGGTCTCGGCGATCGGCTTCCGGAGATGTTTAAAGCCGCCGACGCGATGAACATGCCCGCCACGTATTCGACGACGATCATCGGCCGCGGCCGCGAATTTGAACGGACGCTCAATGAATTCCTGCTGGCCTTTGCGTTGTCTATCGTGTTCATGTACATGATTCTCGCCTCGCAGTTTGAGAGCCTGCTTCATCCGGTCACCATCTTGCTCAGTCTGCCTCTCGCCGTCCCGTTTGGCTTCTTTTCGTTGTGGCTCTTCGGCGAAACGCTTAATCTTTATTCCGCTCTCGGCATTTTGGTTTTGTTCGGAGTCGTGAAGAAAAACAGCATTCTTCAGATCGACCACACCAACAACTTGCGGCGCGAAGGCTTAGACCGCGCGGCCGCCATTCTGCAAGCGAATAAGGACAGGCTCCGGCCCATTTTGATGACCACGATCACTTTGGTCGCCGGCATGTTGCCCTTGGCCCTCGGTACCGGCCCCGGAGCCGAAGAGCGCCGTTCCATCGCCATCATCGTCATCGGCGGCCAGAGCCTGTCGCTGCTTCTGACGCTCATCCTGACCCCGGTCGCCTACAGCCTTCTTGACGATCTAGGCAACTGGGTGCGGCAGCGCCGCGGCGTCGCGACTGAGG
>JANXMS010000265.1 GCA_025354525.1 Acidobacteriota bacterium | reverse complement strand
CGACGATGAAGACGACGATGGCGGCGAGGACCCAGCGTTCGCGGGGGAGAGCGTCGGAGACGCCGTGGACATCGCCGCTTTGTTTACCGAGGAAGATCTTCGAAAAGAGGCGGAAGAGACTGACGGCGTTCATGGCGGTGGCGACGGGCAAGAGGAGCCCGATTTGCGGGTGGCTGAGCAGGGTTCCGTGGATGAGGAGATCCTCTGAGCAGAAGCCGAGCGTGCCGGGGAGGCCGACTAAAGCGAGGCCGCAAACGACGAAGAAGACGGCGAGGCGGGGGGTGTATTCGCCGAGGCCGAGATATTGATCGGAGGTGAAGGTTCGGCCGAAGCGGACTTCCATGAGGCGAAGGACGCTGAAGAGTCCGGTGGTGGCGACGGAGACGACAATGATGTGAACAAGGGCGCCGGTGATGCCTTCTTGCGTCGAGCTTTCGAGGCCGGCGAGGATGCAGGCGGACTGGCTGAGGACGAGGAGGGCGAGGATGCGGCGGGCGCGGGTTTCGGCGACGGCGCGGACGGCGGCGTAGAGGGCGGTAAGCAGGGCGAGGTCGGAGAGGATGGGGAAGGCACCGAGGGAGACGAGGGGGAAGTCTGGGATGACGACGCGGGCAAGGAGGAAGCCCCCGAGGTGGCCGTTGATAAAGAGGCAGACGGGGAGGACGGGTCCGGCTTCGGCGGCGTCTTCGATCCAGGCATGGGCAGGGAAGATGCCTTTGCGGAAGACGATGGCGATGATGAGGAGGAGGAAGGCGGCGGAGCCACCATAGTTGTGGCCTTGGAGGGAGGCGAGGGAGAAGGGGTGGGAATCTCCGGAGCTGTGGGCAGCTTGGGCGATGATGCCAATGGCGACGAGGAGGGCGAGGCAGGAGGCCGCGAGGCCGGCGCGGGGACGCCAGGTGCCGGTGAAGGGTGCGACGATGAACGGGCAGGCGCTCAAGACCCAGGCTGCGCCGAGGACGATGAGGTTATCGGCCCCGTAGGCGGAGAGGGTGGCGGCGAGCACGAGAAGAGTGGATCCGGTGATGCGGGCGCTAGTATCGCGGCGTGGGGCGAGAATGACGATTCCGAGCGTGAGGACGGCGTAGAGCAGGAGGAAGGTGGCGTTGAGCGGATCGGCGGTAAAAAGGCCGAGGGTCAACGGTTCGGCGAGGCGCTGGCCGGCGGCGGCGTTGACTTCGAGGAGGACTTTTAAAGCGCAAAGAGTGGCACCGGAAGCGCCGATGATGCCGGCGAGGCGGGCGCGGGAATCGTTTGTGAAGGCGACGGCGGCGGCGACGAGGGGAATGCCGACGGAGGCGGAGATGAGAGGGAAGGAGAGATCAGCCATTGCTCACCCCTTGGTTGGCGCGAAGGGTCGGTTGAATGGCTGGGGGGGCACTGGCGGCACGGTTGGGGTTGGCTAGGCCGATGCGGTCGAGGCGGGCGAGGCCTTTCGAGAGTTGGAGCAGCGGTTGCAGGAAAACGATTTCAAGGAGGGAGTCCAGATGGCCGCGATCCATGGCCATGCGGTAGAGCCAGATGCGAACGGGTTCGGGGAGAAAGGAGTCGTAGTGACGGCCGGTTTTTTCGAGGTGGCCGCCGGAAGCCGCGTGCAATTGATGGTAATCATGCAGCATGGAGGGGGCGCGGAGGAATTGGAGGGTGCGGACCATGGCATGGCCCAGGATATGGACCACCGGGATCCAGGTGAGACCGAGGCCGATTTCGGCAAAGACGACGCCGAGTTGGGCGAGCGAAGCATAGGCCAGGGAGGTTTTGGCATCGGCGCAGGTGCGGCCGACAAAGGTGCCGTGGATGGCGGTGAGGAGTCCGATGGAGATGACGGCGGTCGAAGCGATGGTTGAATCGAGCAGAATCGATTGGGATCGGAGGAGGAGGTAGGCCCCGGCGTGAATGGAGATTGCTCCATAGAAAATGGCGCTGGACGGGGTGGGCCCTTCCATGGCCTGGGGGAGCCAGCCGGAAAACGGGACCTGGGCGGATTTACCGGCGGCGGAGAGGAGGAGGAAGAGGCCGACGACGGTAGCGTCCTCCGGGCTAAGGTGCGGCATTCCGTCCACAAATGAAGAGGTATGGGCGAAGTGGTGCATGAGGTAGGCGGCGGTAATGATGCCGATATCGCAGGCGCGATAGACGACGAAGACGTGGAGGGCACCTTGGACCGGCCCGGGTCGATAGTGGAAGAAGGAGATCAGAAGAACGGAGGTGAGGCCGACGATTTCCCAGCCCGCGATGACGAGATCGAACGAGCCGGCGGAGAAGATGAGGAGGGCCCCGAAGGCGAAGAGGTGGAGCAGGATGTAGAAGCGTTCGAAGCCGGGGTCGCGATGGAGGTAGGTGGCGGAGAAGTGACCAATCAGGCCGACGAGGATCACTGTGAGGGCCAAGAAGGGCAGGGACAAGTGGTCGCCGAGGAGCGCGAGGGGGAAGTTGTAGTCATGCACGACGAACCAATCTCCGAGGGAGACGGTGATCGCGGGTTGGCCGGTGGCGTAGAGGGACCAGGCCAGCCAGCCGACGGCGCAGGTGGCGAGGAGGTAGACGGCTCCGGTGACCCGGGTTAGGGCGCGTTCGGGTGGGGTCCATCCGAGCAACCAGAGGAGAGAGAAGAGAGCGAAGATTACGCCGGGTGCCATAACGACGGCGAGAAGGAGCATTTGAGAGAAGGTCACTTTTTGCTCCGGGAAGTTGCGGCCTGGATTGAGGCCATGGGGAGGTGTTGGATTTTCCCTTGGTACCAGGCGATGGAGCTTGGGGCGGTGGGGAGTGGTTTGATTTCGCCTTCCAGGGGCTCGTACCCGTTATCGCGCCGAATTTGGATGTGGCCGTTTGCGGGATCCATCGTGGCAATGCGAATCCAGCGGTTGACGACGAATTCCTTGATGGTGGGGTTTCCGGCGATGACTTTTTCGAGGCGTTCGGGGGTGGTTTCGACGACGAAGAGGATGCGGACGGGTTCGTGAATTTCGACCATTTGCAGCGGCAGGCCGGTGCGGAGATCGCTGGCTTGGCCGTTCATGACGCCGATGAGTCCGGTGACATTGTGGGGGAGTTTGGTGCCACAGCCGTAGCGCTCGTTGTCGACGAAGGAGAAGTAGTATTCGAGGCTGATACCTCCGCAGACCGGAACGACTGCCCCCATGAGGGCGGCGAGGCTTTTGTTTTCGGGGTCGGAGTCGGGGTTGTAGGAGACGAGAAACGCTCGTCGGTCGAGAAAGAGGCCGCGGGTGACGTCGCGGCGGCCGACGATGCAGACGGCGCTCGTGCAGTGGCCGTATTCGGGGCGGGGTTGGGCGAGATGTTCGGAGCGTTCTTCGACGTGCCAGAGGGCGGCGGCGACGTCGGCGGTGGGAGAGCAGGACTCAAAGCGGCGGGCCCGTTCATGGGCGGCGCGGGCGCGGGCGAGGTCGAGGGACTCGCGGATGGCAGTGAGGTCGGGGTGGTGGGAGACGGGGACGCGGTCGGTATCGTAGAGGACGATGTCGTCGCTGCAGGTATCGTGATAGCCGCCGACGAACCAGGTATCCGCGGGGATGTTGACGCCGCGGGAGACGAGTTCCTTGCGCACTTCCGGGTGGTTGGCCATGGCGGCGAAGAGGCGTCCGTTGGGGCCGCCTCGGCGGCCTCCGCAGGCACCGCAGTCGTGGGCGGATTCATGGGGATTGTTGAGGCTGGTGGAGCCGTGACCGAGGGTGACGACGATGCGGGCAAAGTCTTTTGTAAGGCCGGCCGGGCCGAGGATGGCGGCGACACGGTCGGCCTTTTCCTGGATGGCAAAACCGAGGAGCAGGCCTTCGACGGCGTGCTGGGATGCGGCGTCGTTGCGCATGAGGGTTAACTCGGTGCGAGGGACGGGGAAGAAGGCGCGGTTGAGGGCGTCGCGGAGGAGTCCGTAGCGACGGGGGGCGAGGATTCTGGTGATGAGGGGGATGGAGGTGAGGGTGCCGAGCACGGCGGTGCTGATAGCTCCGCGGACGAGGGTGCGGGAGGAGACGAATAGGGTGCGGCTGATACGGGCGGAGAGACGGCGGCGGAAGGTGCGCGTTTCCTGGAGGGGCTCATCTTCCTCGGTTGCGAACTCGCGGATGGCGTGCTTTGGTTTGACGACCACGGGACAGAGGGCGACGCCATGGGCATCATCGATGCCTTTGTAGTCGACGGCGATGCCATAGAAGCCGGCGGTCGCGAAGGTTTCGACGAGGGGGTCGACTTCTTCGAGGGCGCGACGGGTGGATTCTTCGCGTTCATCAATGCAGAAGAAGACTTGGGCGACTGGACGCATCCGGCGGGGCTCCGGCTGATAGTGTTTGCGGTGGCTGGAGATTCCGAGCAGAATTTCCTGTTCATGCCAACGCTCGTAAGCGGCATGGTAGAGGCGGCGGCGCTCGAGACCGTCGAAGGACTCGACTTCGGCTACGAAGCGGGACCAAGCGTCGGGGGCCCAGTTGGAGACGTCAACGGCGGAGAAGTTGACGAGGCGGGCGGCGTCGTAGAGGGCGGCGGCGCGGGCCATGTGGACGGCAGAGGCGTCGAAGAGGGGGGCCGGAGGCGCCGCGTCGCAATTGGCCGCGGCCACATGGGCGAGCGTTAAGCGTACGGCTACAAAATCCAGGAGGGAGCAGGGGACAGCTTCGTGGGGAAAGAGCGCCGGATCTCTTTCTAACTGCGAGAAGAGGCCGGGCCAACCAGGCATGGCCAGGAGTTCATCCTGAAGCCGGCGTTCCCAGCTACCCTGGTCCGGGCCGAGGTAGGAGAGGACGACGTCGGCGGCGCAAAGGCTTCGATCAAGTTGGGAGCGAAACTCATGATCGAGTCCCGCGAGCTTGCGTGGGAACAGCGCGCCTTGGGGAGAAAGAAGCTTGCGGACTGCGGGGTAGAAGCCTTCCTGACGACACGGCATGGGCCAGTAAGACATACCTTGGTCGAGATAAACCGACGAGAGGCGGATGAGCCACGGATGGATGATTTCGTGAACTTCGTTGGCGGCGCGAGGCGTGGGCGTCTCGGGTTGTGCGGTGCGTCGAAGGCAGGCGTCGAAGAGGGCACGGGCACGGGGTTGGTCAAAATCGGAGGCTAAGTCGCCCTCTTCCAAACGCCAATAGATGCTTTCGAAATCGAAAGTCCGCACGCCGGGATGAAGCATCACTCCGCACAGCTGATGCCGGGTGAGTCCCGGGAGGATCTCGGCGTCGGGTTCCTTGGAAAGAACGACTTTGAGGTCTTCGGTTCGGATCCGGCTGGAGCGGATTGCCTCCCGATACTTGGCCTCGGTCATGTACGGTTCAGTTTGAAAAATCCGGGAGGCTTCGACGACGGCCTGTTCGAAGGGAAGATGCTGGAAGGCGTGGAGGGTATTGTGGTGGATGAAGACGCCGATGGGCCCTTGTGCCGGTAGCAGGTGCTCCAAGTGGTTGAGGACGTGGCTGAGGTGGGCTTTGGGGTCGGCGTCTGTGCTCAAACCGCCACCGCCGGTCGCGCTTTCCGCCGCGCGGCTAACTCATGGGACGAAGTCGCTTCGTGATTGTCGAGGCCGGACAGGATGAGGCGGCGATCGGTCCAACTGCGTGCGATACAGTGGAGTTTTTCGAGTACCGTATGATCGACGACCCAGGCGTTTTCGAAGTCGATGATAACGGTCTTAACGCTTGCATCCACCGCTAGCAACCGGTTCTTGAGTCCGAGGTAGTTCGTGAAAATGGCGGCTTCGTGAACATGAAGGGTGAGTTCGTCCCCGATGCGTTCTTCTTTTACGATAGCTTTGAACATCGTGCTGAGGCGGGCTCCGTTTTTCAGGTGGAGGGCAACTTTGATCAGGAGGCCCACGCCTACGCCGAGCAGGATGTCCGTTGCCAAGGTGACGATCATCGTCGTTACGAACATAAAGAGTTGCTCGGAACCGATTTTATAAACGTGCAGGAACTCCTTGGGCGAAGCGAGGCGGAAGCCTGTGAAGATGAGCATGCCAGCCAGCGCGGCGAGTGGAATCTTCATCAAGAGGCCAGGGATCAAAGCCAGGGAAAGCAGGAGGAACATGCCGTGGAAGAAGTTCGAGAGATGAGATTTGGCACCGCTGTCGATGTTGGCCTTGCTGCGGACGATCTCCGAGATCATCGGCAATCCACCGAGGGAGGCAGCGATGGTGTTTCCGATACCGGTCGCCAGGAGGTCTTTATTCATGTCGCTCGATTTCTTTTCCGGGTCGAGGGAATCCACGGCGGAGACGCTTAGCAGCGATTCGATGCTGCCGACGAGGGAGAACATGACGATGTATTTGATAGAAATGGCCCCAAAGACAACGGAGAAGTCGGGGAAGGCGATCGAACTGGACAGAGAACCCGGCAAGCGAATGAGGAACTTGGGGCCGATGTGGAAGAGGTGGTTGGAGAGGAAGTAGTTATGTTCGTGCTCGAGGTCAAAGAGGAGACCGAGGGGGACGGCCACCAGCAGGACGACCATGGGGCCCGGGATGCGGCGGATCCATGGCGACTTCATCATCGGCAGCGCGAAGAGAATGAGCAGGGAAAGGGCCCCGATAAAAAAGACCTCGGGATTGAGGTTTAGGATGCTGTGGGGGATCTCGGCCAACAGGTGCAGCGGCTCTTTCCCTTCGGGCACAACGCCCAACGCGACGTGGGTTTGTTTGGCGATGATGATTACGCCGATGGCGGCCAACATTCCGTGGACGACCGAAGAGGGCATTAGATCGCCGACCACGCCCGCCTTCGTCAGCGCGAAGATGATTTGAATGACCCCGGCGACGACGCCGACTGCCAGCGCACGCTTGTATCCGACGACGTTGTCTCCCGCGCCGAGTTCCAATACCGCCCCAAGAGCGATCACGATCAAGCCGGCAGCGGGGCCTTTAATCGTGAGCCGGGCGCTGCCGAGGAACGAAACGACCATGCCGCCGATAACGGCGGTGAGTATGCCCGCGGTGGGTGGGAAGCCACTCGCCATGGAGATGCCGAGGCAGAGCGGAAGGGCAATGAGGAAGACGAGAAAACCGGATCCGAGGTCGGACTTCCAGGTGTTGGAAAACATTAGGGGGGACTCTCCGTGTGCCGATCGGGCCAGCATAGTACCCAGCATGGCGGGAGGAGCGTGGTTTTCCTATGCCCTCGGGATGGTGGCAAAGCACCCGATTCTAGGGGGGGGCGTTCGTTGCGCTGCGTTTCCGTTAGAGGCACACCTGTAAACTAAAAATATGGAAAAGCGCGAGACGTTCTCAAAACAGAATGTATTGCGCGGCCTCGCCCTCGGGTTTGCGCTGGTAATCATTCTCGTAATCGTCGCCGCCTACGTGGGCTACCAGGGATCGCGATCGATCCATGAGAATGCACAGGAACTGGTGAGGGGGCATTTTGTCAGTTCGGGGCGGGGTGCCGAGCTGGAAGGGGAAATCGAGAAACGATCACAAGAGCTTCTCGATGAGTTGGAGGTGGTACTGGGCGTTTGCCTCGTTCTGGCCTTGGGCTGCGCGGCGGCTACGGTTTACACGACGCGGCGGGCGTTTCGGCGGTTGGAGTGGCAGACGGATGAGTTGGACCGGGTCTCCTGGCAGATGCTGCAGGACCAGGAGGTGGTCGCGCGCCGGTTTTCGCACGAGATGCACGACGAGTTGGGCCAATCGCTGACGGGTCTAAAAAGCATGTTGAAGCGGATGGACGGAGCGGGGTTTGTCGAGAATCGCCGCGAATGCGTCGAAATTCTTGACGAGGTGTTAGAGAACGTGCGGGAGTTGAGTCAACTGCTTCGGCCCGTGATCCTTGACGATTTCGGCCTGGACGCCGGGCTGCGGTGGCTAACGGAACGATTTTCGGAGCGGACGCGGATCAACGCAGACTACCATTCTCATCTTCCAAAGCGGTTGTCGGACGACCAGGAGACGCAACTGTTTCGAATTGCGCAGGAAGCGCTGACGAATATAGCCCGGCATTCGGGCGCGACCGAAGCGAAGGTTTTGTTGGATACATCGGGGGACCGGGTATTTTTACGGATTGAGGATAATGGGCGGGGTATGCCGGTCGAGGCTCAGACGAAGCCAAGTTTGGGAATGGTGGGCATGCGAGCGAGGGCTCGCCACGTGGGAGGTGTTTTCGTGATGAAGAATCAAAAAAAGGGAGGGCTCTGCGTGGAGGTGGAAGCGCCGTCGCGCTATCCGTCTAAGGGGGACGACGACAACGATGTCGATTAATAAGAGGACTCGTATTCTGCTCGCTGACGATCACACGGTGGTCCGTAAAGGAATCCGGATGATTCTATCGGCGCAACCGGACTTGGAAGTGGTGGCGGAGGCGAAAAATGGACTTGAGGCGGTGACGGAGACGGAGCGGACGCAGCCGGATGTGGTGATCATGGACGTCAATATGGAAAGCCTGAACGGAATCGAGGCGGCGCGGCGGATCGCCGAGGTCTCGCCGAGGACACGGGTTTTGGCGTTGAGTATGCACCGGGATGCGGTTTACGTGCGAGAGATGCTGCGGGCGGGTGCCAAGGGGTATTTGGTGAAAGACGCCGATGACGATGCTTTGTTGGACGCGGTGCGGGCGGTGGCGCGGGGGGAGGCGTATTTGAGTCCCTCGGTGGCGGATGCGGTGTTGACCGACTACCGGAAGCATGTGACGAATCCGGTGGATCTGCTAACAACTCGCGAGCGGGAGGTGCTGCGGCTGATCGCGGAAGGAGGGACTAACAAGGATATCGCCAATCAGTTGAATTTGAGCGTATATACGGTTGAGGGGCACCGGGGAAGGTTGATGGAGAAGCTGAATCTTCATTCGACCGGAGATTTGGTGCGTTTTGCGATTCGAAACGGGTTTATTAGTTAGTGGGGTAAGACCGAAACCTGGACATACGCCTTGGCGGTATCCAGCAAGGTGCCGCAACGGGAAACCAAACAGACGGGAAGGTAATCGTTCACCCCCGACGAAAACACTGGACCATCGGTTGGAACAGCCGGGAACGGTTGTCGAGCCTCGGTCCTTCGACGCCAGACGAACTGCGGCGAAAGAACGAGCGGCTCTGCAAAACGGCCGACGCCCGTCCAAAGACATTAGCCCGCTACTGGAGCACTCTGATTTGTGGGGAATTTAAAGCTGATACACTTCGCTTATGCGTAGATTGCTCTCGCTCCTCTTCCTTTCTTCGGCTCTTCTCCCGGCCCAAAATGCCGTTCAAGTTTCTAACTACCTCTTTCAAGGCAATCTCAATCCGCAGCGCACCGGCAGCGCGGTTCTAACGGCAACCAACCCTAGCGGCAACAATGGCTTTGTCACCGACACGGTCTTCGGCCAAGCCCGCACCGTCTACGCGATCGCGGGTGCGGCCACCCCCCGCTCCGCTCAGGGCGGGCTCACTTACCAGGCGAAAGACAAGGTCCCACGCGATAGCTATTCCATGGAGTTCATCTTCGCCATGAACGCCGGCAGCACCGGCTGGCGTCGCATTTTCGATTGCCTTAATCTGACGCGTTCCGAAGGCCTCTACCTGGACCCCTCCGGCTTCATCACCTACCATTCCGGCGTCAGCAGCAGCGCGGAAAATAAACTTGTCGCCGGCACCTACTACCACGTCGTCCTTGTCAAGCGCCCTGGGGAAGTGCTCGTCTATCTCAACGGCCGCTTGGTCGCTTCCCGCACTCCCACCGACCTCGGCGTCATGGCCACGGCCCTCAACCCGGACCAACTCGTCAGTCTCTTTCTCGATGACGACAATGAATGGGCACCCGCCCGCATCGCGCTCTTTCGCGCCTACGCCGGACCCCTGAGCGCCACCGAAATCAGAGACATTTACGCCGCCCCCTTCACTTCCACCATCGGCCTGCCCAAGCCGGGCTTCCAAAGTTCCGGCATCGTCAATAGCGCGTCTTTCTCGGCCGCCAATGCTATCACCCCCGGCGGCTTCTTCTCCATCTTCGGTTCCGACCTCGGTGACGACTTCGGCGACTGGGGCCAGTCCTTCGTCAACAACATCGCGCCGCGCCGCCTCAACAACGTCCGCGTTTTGGTGAACGATCAGGAAGCCTTCCTCGCTTTCACCAGTTCCAGCCAGATCAACGCCATCGCTCCTGATAATCTCCCGGACGGCCCGGTCAACGTCGTGGTGGAATACAGCACCCTGCGCAGCACCACCGTCGCCACGCAATCGCGCCGCATCAACCCGGCGGTCTTCCGCTTCACGCCCGAAAACAGTCGCTATTTGGCCTCCACGGCCAACGACGGCAGCGCCTATATCGGCCCGCCCAACCTCTTCGGCACCAACGGTTCGTTGAGTGGTTTGGCCCTCCGCCCCGCGCGTCCCGGCGAGTATGTAGTGCTCTATGGAACGGGGCTGGGCCCCACGACTCCCCCCGTGCCCGCGGGCCAAATCCCCCCGCCGCGCAACGGCGGCTACCCGCTCAGTAATACCTCGGAAATCCGCCTCACGCTCAACGGGCAAACGACGTCGGTGGTGCCGGCCTACTCTGGCCTCTCCGGCTTCCCCGGCTTGCATCAGTTAGTTTTCCTGGTGCCAGATGTCCCGAATGGTGACTACGAAACGGTATTGGTCGTCAACGGCCTCAGCTCGCCTATGGGAACCTACTTGCCGATCGGCAAGTAGAGTTGCGAGTGCGGAGCTGTCGCCAAGCCGCTTGACCGCAGACACAATGCAACGCAGAATATTAGACAAGTGAACGCTAGCATTAGGAAGCAATGCAAACCGGTAGCTCTGCTCGCTCTGCTCGTCGTGGCGCTGCCAGCCGTCGCACCAGCGGATGATTTCGACGAACGGAAGATTGCCCTTTGGGCGCTGCGAAAAGGCGGTCGCGTCCTTCTCCAGAGTGGTACGGAGTATGTGAGCGAACCGATGGACTTGCCCGCGGGTAAAGTTCAGATTGTTGGCATCGACATGCACGGAACCGTAGTCCCTCCCAAAGACTTGGCACCGCTCAGTCAACTGCCCGAACTGCGGGAAGTCTTCCTACCGGCCCGCGTCTGGAGCCCCACCTTTGACAAAAAATCCGAGTACGCCGACGAGATGTTCGATTTCCTGGCGCACTCAAAGAAACTCGAAAAATTCGAAGCCGGCTTGACCACCCTGGCATACCTCCGCCTCGGCGAAGCAGGGTTGCAACGCCTGGCTCCACTCACCCAATTAAAAGACTTGCGCGTGGCGCTCGTCACGATCAAGAGCCCGAAAACCCTGGCGCCCTTCGTGAACCTGGAGTATCTGGATCTGAACGACGCCAACATCATGGACGAAATGATGCCCGGGCTTTCGGGGATGAAAAAGCTCCGTCGGTTAACCATGATCGGAACCCTGATCACCGATGAGGGCCTGAAGTATATTCAGGACCTCACCTCGCTCGAAGAACTCGATCTATACGGAGTCCGGATCACCGACGCGGGGGTAAACTATCTTCGGAAGCTCACGAACCTGCGGAGGTTAAATCTGCTCGGCGCGCAGATTACCGATCAGAGCGCGGACGTTTTGGCGGGCATGCCGCATTTGACCGAATTGAACCTATACCGGAGCCGCCTGACCAACGCAGGCCTATCGAAACTGCAGAAGTTGCCCAAACTCCGCTTGCTCGATGTTCGCTACAGTGGCGTTTCCGAAGCCGGGGTAAACGCCTTGCGTGCCGCCAATCCGCGATGCCGCGTGGCCTTTGTGAACAAGATGGCGGCGCAGAATTTGCCCGCGGCGAACGCCGCACCGAAGGGCACCACCCCTAAAGCCATCGCCGCGTGGGTGGAATCCATCGGCGGTCGCGTTCGCCTCAGCGAAGGGCAGATCCAGTCTATTTCCCTCGCTCGCGTGCCCTTTAATGACAAGCAACTGGGTCATCTCCGGAATCTGGCCACGCTGGAAGCGCTCGATCTGGAAGGAACCGATGTCAGTGACCTGGGCTTGGAAACCATCGCCGCGCTCCCCGCGATTCGCGACTTAAATCTGAACTTCACCGCGGTCTCAGACCGCAATTTGAAGAGCTTGTCCAAATTGACCCAGCTAACGAGGTTGTCGCTGGCGGGAACACTCGTCGAAGGAACCGCGCTCGGAGCGTTGGCTGGCCTCGCCCACCTCGACGACCTCGACTTGAACTCCAGTCGACTTACCGACGCGGGGATGCCGCACGTGTCGAGTCTGACCCATTTGCGCAGGTTGGCGCTAAGCAATACCGATGTGTCGGATGCGGGTCTGGAGCCTCTGGCCGCAGCCGCGAACCTGGAACAATTGAATCTGCGCGGCGTCGATGTGGGCGATGAAGGGCTCCGTCGAATCGCGCGAATTGGCTCGCTTCGCGACTTGAATCTGAATCACGGCCGCTTCACGGACAAGGGTCTGGCTTATCTGAAGGCCCTCCCAAAACTGGAGCGACTTCGCCTGGTGCGCACGCGGCTAACCGACGCCGGCGTCATCCATTTGGCCGAGATTAAGTCGCTACGCTCTTTGAAGCTCGATTACACGAAAGTTACTGATAAGGGAATCGAGTTACTCGCTTCTCTTCCCCTGGAAGACTTGACGCTCGATAGCACCGACGTCACCGACAAAGGTGCCACGCGGCTCTCGACCGTCACTACCTTAAAGGCGCTTGATCTCTATCACACGCTAGTTTCTGAAATCGGCTTCCGACAGTTGCAAACCTCACTTCCTCAGTGCAACGTCTTCTGGGAGAAAGAATCCGCCCTGCCGACGAGGCGCCATCTGTGAACCGCCGTCAGTTCGCAAACCTATTCCTGCCTTGGCCCGCCCTCGCCGCTCCCACTTCGCAACCGGAATGGATCGCTCGGCTCGGTGGAACCGTCGAAATCGGCAAGGCAGGAGAGATCGTTGCCGTCAAGCTGCGCGGCACGTGGGTCAACGATTCCGAACTCCTCGAACTCGCTGCTCTGCCCAGACTCGAACGCCTCGACCTGTCCCATACCCGCATCTCGGACGAAGGGCTTCTGTTCCTGCGGCCCGCGAAGCGGATCCGCGAGTTGAACCTGCTGTACGCCGAACAGATCACCGACCAAGGGATGAACGCGATAAAACAATGGGGCGAACTGCGCAGCCTCAACGTGCGCGGTACGCGGATTAGCGACGGCACGATGGCGACCGCAAGCGGGTTGCCCGCAATCGAATCGCTGGATGTGACGGGCACTGCCATCACCGAGAACGGACTCGACAGCCTGATTCCGCTCGTCAAACTGAAGCGCTTGGAAATGGGCCGCAACCGTCTGCGCGAAGATTCGCTGCTCATCCTGAGGCTGCTGACCGATCTCGAATGGCTGGACTTGAGCGGCCCGCGTTCGGTGAACCGCAATCAGCGGTCTGATGCCAACGCGATGGCCCCCGCCCTCGTGGACGCCATCGGAGAGCTCAGCCACTTACGAGTTCTGAAGCTGGGCCACCTAACTATTGATGCGGACGGATTGAAGGCTCTGGTCCCCAAGCTGGATCGGGTGGAGAAGTTGGGTCTCGAACTTTGTCCGCGGATTAACGATGCATCGTTGACGGTGCTGGCGTCGTGGCGTAGCCTGAAACACGTCGATCTTCAGGAAACTGCCGTTACCGTGGCCGCGCTGCAAAAACTGCAAGCAGCCCGACCGGATCTCCACTTGGTCACCGGCCCCTTTCCCTTGGCGTAGCACGGAGTAAAGCGCCTTAAACCAAAATCCCCGGCAGCTTCTTGGTCGCCGTCGGCAACGTGCCTAACCCTGCGTTCAATACCCCGTCGGTCAACGTCTGGTAAAAATCCCCGACGTTCCCGGCCACTCGCGTATGCCGACCATGCACCAACCGGTCCCGCGATCCGGCTAACACCGAAATCATACCGCTCGCCTTATGCAAATTTGCCTCGGCGTGCTCGTGTACGAATACCAGCAGCGAGTTATCGAGTAACGTCCCCGCACCCTCGGGAATCGACTTCAGCTTACTCACCAGATAGGCAAACTCTTCGACGTGCCAGCGACAGATATCTCGGAGAATCCGCTGACCTTCGGCTCCGCCCGCGCCCGGCGCCTTGCCGTCCTTGTGCGTATAGTCATGGTGGCGCGCAGCCGTATGGCCGAGCCACGGGAATCGCGCCAAGCCCTGGCACTTCGTCAGCATATAGCTCGCCACCCGCGTCTGCTTCGTGGCCAACGCATAAGCCAGCAGATCGCTCTGGATTTTGGCAATGCGCGGCCAGTCCTTCATGTCGAAGTCTTCGCCGGGCGGCGTCACGCGGCGGAACTCCGGGGGCAACGAGGCGATCGAACGCTCCAGATCGCGAACCGACGAAAGGTGCTCGTCGAGCCGCTGCGTATCTGCAACCGGCAGGCCTTTGCGCAGTTCGCTCGCACTCTCGCGAACCGCGTCAAGGATGCTGCGCTTGCGCGTCACCCATCCCTCGTCCCGCGCGCCAAACAACCGGTCGAACAGCCGATGCGGAATCTCTTCGGGAGGCAGGGGCCGGTCCGGTCCAGCCCAGCTCATATTCTTCTGCATCGCGCCGCCGAACGATTCCTGCGACACGCCGATTTGTAGCGAGCGAAAACGGGTATCCGAACCGATCTTGCCAGCCACCAACTGGTCGAGCGAAGGGCCGCTCGGACCACGGCCGGAAAAGCGCGTGCAGGTCATCAGAGCGCTCATGGCGGTCGAATGACCGTCGAAAGCCGTGTTCACGATGGCCGAATTGTCCAGGCCGCTGACGATATGTACATCGTTGCGGAGCCGGGCGAGCGGATCCAGACAAGGGGTGAGCGCGTACGCGGAACCCGTTTCGTCGGGGATCCAGTAGCGCTCCGGAATGCCGTTGCCGTTAAACCACAAGACGAAGCGCCGTTCAATCGGAGCGTTCTCGACGGCATAGGCAGTGCCGTGTGAATTGAACATGCTCACTAGCGGAGGTAGCCCGACCGTAACGGCCGCCTGGGCCACCGATAGTCCTTTCAATAAGGTGCGGCGCGATAGCCGCTGGCGCTTCGTAATTACGTTGCTCATGGGGTCACTCCGTTCATAAAGTAGGAAACTAACAGCTCCTGGAAGCGGAATCCAGATTTCCGGAAATCTTCAAGAACCTGCTGGATCAGGGGAGCATCGCTACGCGTCTCGTGCCGCCCGGCCTGATAGCGGAACACTTGCTTCACGATACATTCCTGACACTGTCCCGTTCTAGCCAGAATCTCTCCCAACTCCCGAGGATTCGTGAATTCGGAATTGGGAACGCCGGTTAGATGGCCGGAGGTATCGAGATCAAGCAGCACTTGCTTCTTGGGAACTTTGGCCTCATGCTCGTCCGGATAAAAAAGCAGCTTCGCCTTCGCGTGATAGATCCCCACGGCATCGAACTTCTCGAGCGCAAAGCCGATCGGGTCAACCAGCGAATGACAGCCCGCGCACGCCGGGTTCACCGTATGCGCCGCCAGCCGCTCTCGATTGGTTCGGGGCAGCGCTTCGTCCACCGGCGGCAGATTGGTGTCGACGCCCGGCGGCGGAGGGGGCACTTGCTGACAGAGAAACTGCTCCCGCACGAAGATGCCCCGCGATGTGGGCGCCGTATCCTCGGGCTTGCTCGTCAGCGTGAGAAACAGAGCGTGACCCAAAACACCGGCTCGATTCTGCTCCTTAGGAAACACAATGCGTTCAAAATCCTGGGCAGGTGCCGGCACTGCGTATACGGTCGCCAATTCAGTGTTCACAAACCCGTAGTCCGCGCGGAAGAGATCCATAAAATTGCGATCATTCCAAACAAGATCCGCGACGAAGCGTTTCTCCTCTTCGACCATGGAATTCACGAGGTCCCGGCTGAACATCGGATATGTGCGGCGTTCCCGCGCGGCATTGTAGGCACGGTCAAACCGCAGCCACTGAGACGCAAACTCGTCGACTCCCTGGCGGGCGCGCGGATCCCGCAGCATCGAGCGCACCACCGCGGCAACTTTTTCGGGCGAATTCAGTTCTCCGCGCTCGGCCCGGTCAAGCAGCGCGTCGTCTGGCGTGGTGTTCCACAGCCCGAAAGCCAGTCGGCTGGCGATGGCGTAGGCCTTCCAAGCTGGCCGTGGCGCTTCGTCCATCCAAAAGAGAAAGGCCGACGCTTGCAGTGTCGCTTCGATAACCGCTTGGGCTCCGCGCAAAAACTCCCGTTCCTTCTTGAACAACGCCGTGAAACGACTCAACTCCTGCGCCTCCAGAGGACGGCGAAACGCACGCCGGCCGAAGCTTCGGATGAATCGGTCGCGGCAATCGGCGGGCTCCTTCTGGAAATCGCACGGGATCAACTTCCGCGAATCGCCCCGACGAAAAACGTGGCCGGCGATGCGCTCGGCGGTCTGGCTATAGGTCTCAATCAAGGTGGGCGAGAGCGATTGCGACTGGTACTGATTCTTAAAACCGTCGACGAAATCCTCCGGCGGAAACTGGCTGGAGACGTCAGTCGCTTCCTTCAATAGATCGCGAACCGTATTCGCATACTGTTGGTGCGTCAAGCGCCGCAGTACGGCTCGATTGGTTTTGCCGTAACTGGAAGCCTCGGACTGGCGGTACTGGGCGGCGCGCCGAGCGCGATCTTCCGGCATCGTCGCCAGATACTGGATCCATTGCCGCAGAGTCGTCTCCTGAGGGCTGCCGGGCGCAATCCGCTCGGCTCCGCCATGACTCACTCGCAGAGTAGGTTTGCGCAGCAGCAGAGAGTCGTTCGGGCTCTTCCGGTCCACCAAAGTCACCAAAGATTCGCCAAATTTTTCAATCCGCTCCGCGCTCGCGCCCTCTGGCGGAAAGTGCAGCCGGGTGCCGGACGCTACGCCTTCGGGAATGTGGCAGCGGTGGCATCCTGCCGCTTCGAGCATGGGATACAACGTCTCCCCGAAACGATACGGCGCTTGGGCCCGCATGAGCGACGGTGCGCCAACGGCTAGCAAAACCGTGACAGTGGCCCGGAGACGAAGGGAAGCATTCGAAAGCACCGTGCCCGTAGATTATCAGAATTTCACGTCGACAGGAAAATCTATCTCCTCTCCGCAAAAATTTTGCGGTTCAGGCAGGCTTGCGTTTGCTTGCAGTTTGTCATAGCATCTCCAGTCATGCGAAGCGTCACGAAACTATATCCATTTCTCCTGTTGCTTTTGATGTGTTTTCCCGCCTGGCCCCAGGCGAGCAATAGTACAGTCCGCGGCGTGGTCCGCGACCAGGTACAAGCCGTCGTGCCAGGAGCCGTTGTCACCCTCACCAACACAAATACCGGGGTCGCGCGCGCCACAAAATCGAATGAATCGGGCCTCTACGTATTCCCGGCGGTCGTACCCGGCGTCTACAGATTGGAGTCCGCCTTCTCCGGCATGCAACCCTTCCAGGGGCTGTTAACCGTGCATGTGCAGCAGGATGCCACCATCGATATCGTCATGCAGGTTTCGCAAACCACCACCACAATGGATATTAAAGGACGTGACGCCGATGGTCCGCACCGACAGCCCAACGTTGGGACACGCTCTGGAGCGGAAGCGCATCGAACAACTGCCGATCAACGGGCGCGGATATCAGGGCCTGCTTCAAACCGTGCCCGGCGTCACCGCCACCGGACGCATTCAAGCCTACGGCCTCCGGCCAGGGACGCACACCCTGCTTTTTGATGGGTCCGCCATGAACGAGGTGTGGGAAGGATGGGACGTGGGCCGCACGCCCGGTCTCGACGCCATTGAGGAATTCCAGGTCGAAGTAAGCAATTCGTCGGCCAAGTTTACCCGACCCACAACCGTAATTCTTTCCAGCCGCAGTGGCTCCAATCAAGTCCACGGCGCCCTGTTTTATACCAACCGGAACAGCGGCTACGCAGTCGCCCGTCAACGCCAGGACACCTTCACCAAGCCACCCTATCTAAATCGCAACGAATATGGCGCCTCGCTGGGCGGCCCCGTGACGATCCCCAAGCTTTACAACGGTAGGAATCGTACCTTCTTCTTCGTAGCCTGGGAAGAATTGAAAAGCATCTCGAATACGACGCAACGCTGGTCGGTGCCAACCGAAGCGATGCGCAACGGCGACTTTCGAGGATTGTTGGACAGTCAGGGCCGTCAGTTCCAACTCTACGATCCGATGACCACCAATCCCACCACCGGGCAGCGCGAGCGACTTTCCTACCGGGGCGTTCCGAACATGATTGACCCGGCCAGATTGAGCCCGGTCGCTAAACAGCTGTTCGCGATCACCCCCCTTCCCACCCACCCGCAGATCAATCCGCTGGTCGACAATAACTGGATCGGGGCCGTACCTCGCCTCCGCAACGACACCACCACCAGCGTCCGCATCGACCATCGCATCAACTCGAACGATCTCGTCTACGGTCGCTTCTCTCGCGGTAGCGTCGACGAGGCCTATCAGTATCCCAATCAAATCATGCTCGACAACCTCTCCTCGGTGACCAACCGCTGGTGGCCCAACACCACGCTCGCCGGAACGTGGGTTCGCACTTTATCGCCAACCGTAACCAATGAACTCGTCGTTACGGGCACCCGCGATTACCAACGGCGCGGCACGGGTGATTACAAAACCAACTATACAAGCGCTCTCAACCTGCCGAATCCTTTTCAATCCGTAAACTGGCCGACCATCAGCGGCACCGGCCTCTCGGCGAACGGATCGGGAGAATACCTGTTCGGCGGCGACGGTCTGTTCTGGCTAGTTTCGAACTACGCCACCGTCCAGGACAACATGACCAAAATTGCCGGCAAACACGAACTGCAGTTCGGGTTCCACTTCCGCTACGAAAAAATCGACAAATCCGTGGTGCCCCTCGCCGGTGGTTTCAACTACAGCACGATGGCCACTTCGCTGGTCGACCCCTCGTCGGCCGCGGTAAATCCCTTGCCACTACAATTCACCGGGCATGGCATGGCCAACATGTATCTCGGCGTGATGAACTACACAACGCAGTTCCGCAGGCCCTGGTACTATTTGCGCCGCGACGAGTACGCGCCGTACTTTCAGGACAACTGGAAAATCACGCCCCGGCTGACCTTGAATCTCGGCTTACGCTACGAATATCGAACGCCGATCCGCGATCGAAACAACACCCAGCTCACCTTCAGCCCCGAGAAGCGCGCCTATGTGCTCGGAACCGACCTCGATAATTTCACCAAACTGGGCGGCACGCTCCCCTCAATCGTGGCACGTCTGCGCGAGTACGGCGGAGACGTCATCGGCTATGAAAAGGCCGGCCTTCCCCGGAATCTGGTCTACAACAATTGGAAAAACTTCGGGCCTCGCCTAGGCTTCGCTTATCGCGGTCTCGATGGCCGCAAGTCGTTCGTCGTTCGCGGTGGCTTCCGCACTTCGTACTACACCAATCCTATGTCGCTCTGGTTCAATACCACCCAAACCACACCCACCCTCGTGGCGACTAACTTCCAGAAAAACCTGACGGACGCGGCCATCTCTCCCGATGGGCTGCCAAACTACGGTCTCCGAACCGTCCCGCAAAACATCGCTGGCATCAGCTCACCCGACTCGACCATCGATCTCAACGACACCCGTTCGCTGCCCCGTGGCTGGACTGCTCCGTATCTCGACCCCCGCCAGCCCGACGGCAAAGTCTATGACTGGAACTTCACGATCGAGAAAGAAATATTTACCAACACCGTTGTCCGCGTAGCCTACGTCGGCAACAAAGCCGTCAATCAGCAGCAACTGATTCGCGAAAACGATTCAACTCCCGGCTATATCTGGTTCGCTTCCCGTAAGGAACCACTGCCCACCGGCGCGTTCGCCAATGTGGCCACTCGCCCCTACGATCAGCAGGTGTGGGGCACGGTCAACCGCTCGGCGGCCACGGGTTGGTCCCGCAACAATACCTTCCAGGCCGAGATCGAACGACGCTTCAGCAAGGGCGTGGGCTTCCAATTCTTCTGGGTCTCAGGAAACACCTTGATTGCTCAAGGCGATGTGTTGAGCACAAATAACTATCTGCCGGGCGCCGTGCCGGCAGGCGTGCAGGACCGGAATCGTTTCCTTAACTACGCCAAGGACACGGGAACCCCGCAGCATCAACTGCGTTGGAACTGGGTGCTGGATGTGCCGGTCGGACGGGGTAAGAAGTTCGCCTCGAATGCCAACGGCTTTTTGAACAAGCTTGTGGCCGGCTGGCAGATCGCAGGCACGGGCAGTTGGCGCACCAACTATTTCGCGCTCCCCACGGACCACTATCCGACGGGTGGGAAACTCGAATTCTACGGCGACAAGTATCCAGTTAACGACTGCCGGAGCGGTGCCTGCTTCCCCGGCTATCTCTGGTTCAACGGTTACATTCCGCGCAACCAGATCAACAGCGTCGGTGCCAATGGCAAACCGAATGGCATCATGGGCGTTCCGGACGGGTACAAATCGGCCTCCGCACCCCTGATTCCGTGGGGCGCGACGACGGCACCCAATATGCCGGCGGGTACGAACCTCTCCGGGTTCTGGGATACGAACAATGTGTGGCTGCCGCTCAATAACGGGACGGTTCAACGGACGACTTTTAACGACAACATGCACCCGTGGCGGAATCAGTTCTTCGGCGCGCCGAATCAGTGGGGCCTCGATGCTTCCGTATTTAAGTTCACCAACCTAACCGAGAAGGTGGTCATCCGCTTCAACTTGGACTTCTTCAATGTTCTGAACCACCCAAACGACCCGCTCGGCGTGGATTCGTTGGGCATCTTAACCACCAGAAACTCGGGAAGCGCCGCGCGCGTGATGCAGGTGACCGGCCGACTGATTTGGTAGACAGGTCGAACGCAATCATTCTTCTTGGCGGCCGTTGGCATCCCATCGGGTTACCCAACCGCCGCCATCGACATCCGAACCGCCCCAACCTAACCCCGCCCCTGAAACGGGGTGGGGTTGCGTTGCCACCGACATTGGCGCCTCGCGGCGATTCGTTCCCCTGCCTCACGGGCGCGCCCGCAACTGATTGGACCGCGAAACGTGCAGGCCGGTACGACCGTTTTCGGTACAGCACTACGGGATATAATTCCAAACGCGAACAAAGGGCTTCTTGGCGGGAAACGGAATTTCAACTTCTACGAAGCCGCCGGGTCTGGCTGTGCTAACCGCCGCAACCACTGCCTCGATGTGTTGGCGCACAAGCGGTCATGGAGACTGACCGAGCACCACAGGCGTAATTTTCCGCTAGGCAAGATCCTGCTATATTTGGCCGCTGGACTGGTAGGCGGCCAGGAGCTGCTGGATCTCGATGGCGGCGCGGCGGTGAACGCGGGGCTTGGGCATCACCCTACGAAATCAGATTTGCGGGACGACGTAAACCATGGGGTTGGTCGTTCGCTTACGTTCCATGTATACTACGATTCGCTATACACGAACCAACCCTGAAGGCGAAAAGTCACCATCTGCAGGGAGGACTTGATGAACACCGTGCTACTTTCGGTCTCCGAGCTATCGGCCAGCCAAGAGTTGAGGCGCTTTCTCTTGGCACGACGCTGTCGCACCGTGGAATCCAACTCGTGTGTCTTCTCGAACGGAGAGGCCACGTCAGCGCAACTCTTAGTGGTAGAGTGTTCAACAAACGATGAATCTTGCCGACTTGGATTGATTGAGAGATTTCGTTCACTTAATCCGCGAGCCCCCATATTCGTCTGCGCTGTACGCAGTTCAGAGGATATGGCAATTTCAGCTTTTCGACTTGGCGTGACGGATTACTTTCGCTGGCCTACGCACCAAAGCGAGTTATTCACTTCAATCGACCGTCACTTACACCGGGGCGGCAGTGGCGTCGAACCTAACCAGGCTGGCAACATCACTGGATCGAGCAAACAGATTCGAGCCGTAACGGAATCTATTCGTCGGGCTGCTACCACTGAGTCGAATGTTCTTATTACGGGCGAGACGGGGACGGGAAAGGAATTAGTGGCGCAGTCGCTTCATCGACACAGTGCGAGAGGGGGCAAATCGCTGGTGTCCGTGAATTGTGCCGCCATTCCCGACACGTTGCTCGAAAGCGAGTTGTTTGGGTACGAGCGCGGCGCTTTTACAGGCGCAACGTCCTCTCGCGAAGGGAAATTGCAACTCGCCAGTGGCAGCACCATTTTCTTCGATGAGGTTGGCGATATGAACACCCTAGGTCAGGCAAAGCTGCTACGCGCTGTCGAGACGAGGGAGGTCTATCCACTAGGCGGCCGGAGGCCGATTTCGGTCGATCTCCGGATTATCGCCGCTACGAACCAGAACTTGGAATCGATGGTATTGCGAGGGGCGTTCCGCTCGGATCTGTTGTTTAGGCTTAACGTGGTGCGGATCGATTTGCCGCCCCTGCGCGAACGGGCGAGTGATATACCCGCCCTGCTCGATTACTTTATTGCGCATTTTAACTCCCGATGGGGCACGAGAATCGAAGGATTCGACGATGAGTGTAAGGCCGTACTTTCGAAGTACGCTTGGCCGGGCAACGTGCGCGAACTCAAGAACGTCGTGGAAGCGGTGTACGTGAACTCGCGAGGGGGTATGCTGAACACAGGAGACCTTCCACCAGCCATTCGCGATCTCACAGCCAATTGTGCCGAAGCCGACGAACAGCTCAAACTCACCGAAGCGCTGTTCGCGATGAATTGGAACCTAAGTAAGGTTGCCAAGACGCTTCATTGGTCTAGGATGACCGTTTACCGCAAGTTAGCGCGCTATCGTATCCGTCGTGAAAGCGATGCGACAATGTAACGCACCGAAGATCGCCGGGATCAAAAGCCGCTCGCGATATGCTTGACCATTTCAAACCTGCCGACCCAACAACGGTTAGCGTTTGAATTGGACACTGCTTAATCATATTGGCAATGGCCCTTACGGCTCGCTCTGCCTGAACTGAGAGTTGCGGTCTGGTATTTCGTCAGGGCAGATCCGCATCGAATCGAATTGGAAACTTCCGGAAAGACCAATCAACTCCAACGTCGCACGGAGCGCGATTGTTGACGGTCGAAGAGTCATCCACGCCTGATACCCACCAAACTCCAGGTTAGCGGGCGCTTCAGTTCGGCCACCTGAAGTGGACCCCAAGCGTTGGACAGAAACTTAGGTCTGTCTTAAGTGGTGAGCGGGCTGGGTCTATTGGCTTCGCGTGGTGCGGAACCGAAAACAAGTATACGATGGGAAGCGGCTGAGCGGAGGATAGGGCTCTCCAGGGATGGAACCCGCGCGCCGTCTCAGTGCCGGGATGGATCCTCGCTCCGCCGGCCCCCATCGATCCCGGCCGAAAGCGATACATCCCAGGGGTTTGGGGACGGAGGCCCCATTC
>JANXMS010000264.1 GCA_025354525.1 Acidobacteriota bacterium | reverse complement strand
GAAAGGGTTCCATGAGCATCCAACGGTTGTTCGTGGGGTGTTTCTATCGAACTGCGAATTGCTCTTGGTAGCTGCTTTGTTAATACGGCGATGGTCGAAATAATTTATGAAAACTGTTTCCAGCGGTCAGAGCACTAGAGCGATACTTGCCTAAATTGAGGCGTTCTGGAAACCCGAACTACCGGCCCCGTATTGGGCGGACGTCAAACTACGTTTGTCCCAGCTCAGGGCTCCTTCGTAATTAATTAGCGGCCTCCGGTTCAATAAACTCAATCGTTTCCGTAGCGTCGCGCGACGCCTGTGGCATGATGGTGAGGGGCTCTCTGCGGCACAAACTCCCAAAACGCGAGGAAACTGGCCCAAAGCGGGAGGCGAATGATCCCGAAACCCGCTAATCAAGTACACCCCGTCAATGCGTGCGCTTGTCGTCGATCTCGCCGAGGCTTTCTCCCCCCTCCTCTCTCCCGACATTGCTCCTGATTTCTTCAGACGTCGCGGATATGCCGTCTGTTAAGTCAAGACTTGCTGTAAGCGGTTTGCGGGAACTACTTGAAGGGGCGCGAAGCCGCCGAAGAATTAGTTCGCGAGATCACGAGCGGAGGCGGGCGGGCGGAATCGATGCAGGCTGACGTGAGCGTTGAGGCGGAGGTCGAATCACTTTTTCGGCGAGTCGATACCCAATTGGGTTGCGTCGCCGCCCTGGTGAACAACGCGGCTACCCTATAAGCACAGATGCGAGTGGACGCTATGGACGCGGCGAGGATCGCAAGGATGTTCGCGGTAAATATAGTTGGTCCAATGGTCTGCGCAAGGGAGGCCGAGGCGGAGCGATTGTTAACGTTTCGTCGGGGGCAGCGAAGTATGGATCGCCCGGAGAGTACGTTGTCTATGCTGTTTCGGCTCGACTGAAACCGGAGGGGTATCGAGTTGCGGTAAGGACGGTCTGGGGGCTTCCCGGCGCTGTGAATTTTGCGGGTCAACCGCCTTGAAACCAAGTCGAGCGCGCCAAACGGGCATGGGCCCGCTTTGCGGTCGAATTGTGCGGTCTCGGCTTTCGTCTCCGGAGCCAAGCAGGCCGCCGGAGATCGGGTCGATAGTCCCCACTGCCTCAAAAATTCCCGCCCGCAGGGCGGAACCAATCCGTTATGGCCAGCGGCAATCCTCATGATCACGCTGAACCAAGACGACAATAAGCTCTCGCTTCCCACCATCGCGACGGCAATACTGTGGCTTCCCCCGCTCAAACAGCACACAAAAGCACCGCACGCTCTAAAATCCTCTGATCGACTCGCCACACCATCTAACCCGGCACGTCCAAAAGCCGAATGCCGTCGCGTCGTTTTCTCGTCCTACCGACACCCAAGAGCAAGGAGGCCCCAGATTCCCGGGACCGAGGGCACTCATCGAGCAAGCTGCACCACAAAGGGTTACCAAACTGACGGCATTACAGGGCGACGTAGGGCAATGAGACCGATCCCTTTGGGGCAGCTAGGAATACCTAGAGCAACCCAGGGCCACTAGCCTTCGCAGGACCGCTTCGTGACGGCATGGCGGTGCCGAAACATCAAGAGCAGTTGCAAACGAACCACCCAGCCGAAGAGGAAATCGACGACAGTGCCTCCCTTCAATCGAAACTCGATGCGGTCGGCAAGCACCATCCCATCACCATCGGGCGAGAACTCATGGCGGTGTTTCCAGTAGGCAAACGGGCCCCGTTCCTGGACGTCGATAAACAGCCGATTTCGGACGAACTCGGTATGGACCGCTACCCAGGTGATTGGGATCGGCCCGACAAACACCCGGAAGACGAGGCGTGCGCCGACTTCAAGGCATCCTTCGCGGCTGACCATCTGAACCTTCTGCCACGGGGGGACCAGGTAGGAGAAGATGTCTTCGCGCTCATGAAACGCAAAAACTTTCTCCACGGGGGCGGCAATTCGCGTAATAAATTCGAAACGCATTGTAAACTGGTGAGTTCGTTATGTTGCTGGAAATGAAGGGCGTCGAGAAGCGGTTCGGCGGAGTGACTGCTTTGCGGCAGGGAGACCTCGAAGTGCGCGCCGGAGAGGTTCATCTTTTGTTGGGAGAAAACGGCGCCGGTAAATCTACGATGATGAAAATCATTGCGGGGATGCAGAAGCGTGACGGTGGCCAGATTCTTTGGCAGGGGACAAGCGTCGACTTCAGCAATCCGAAAGAAGCCGCGCAGGTCGGGATCGCGATGGTTCATCAGGAATCATTGCTGGCTCCGCACTTGAGCGTGGCGGAAAATATCTTTTTGGGCCGCGAGATTCCTGGTCCGTTCGGAACCGTGAACCGTCGCAGGATGCTGGCTGAAGCAACCCGGCTGATTGCGCAGTACCGATTCCGGCTGCAGGCCGATTGGATGGTGGGCCGCTTGAGCCCGGCCGGAAAACAACTGGTTGAAATCTGCCGAGCGATCCAGAACGGGACGTCCTTGCTGATTTTTGACGAGCCGACCTCCTCGCTTTCTGAAGCCGAGACGCATGAGGTTTTCCGCATCGTTCGAGAGTTGCGCGAGCGAGGAACGGGGGTGATCTATATCACTCACCGAATGGAAGAGCTGCGAAGCGTGGGCGACAAGGTGACGATTCTGCGCGATGGAGCCACCGTCCATAGCGAAGCGCTCGCCACTCTGACGCGAGACCGCATGATTCAGTACATGGTGGGCCGAGAGGTGAACGCCATCTACCGGCGCGAACCGCTGCCGCCCGGTGCGCCGCTGC
>JANXMS010000225.1 GCA_025354525.1 Acidobacteriota bacterium | reverse complement strand
GTGACGGATACGACGCCTTGCGCTTGCTCGCCGATTGGGAAGGTTTGGAAGGTTTCGCTGCCGGTGGGGCCGGGGGTGACTCCGGTGGATAGTCAGAAGACGATTTACGAATATGACGCTCTGGGAAGAACTGTGAAGGTGACTCCGCCGCCGGGGAACCAGGGCTTTACGCGCTATGAGTACGGCGGGACGACGGTGAAGACGATCGACCCGAAGGGAAAATGGAAGAAGTTCGAGAACGATTCGTTGGGGAATTTGGTGAAGGTGACGGAGCCGTTTCCGGGGCCGGGCAGCGGGGCGGATTTCGTGACCACGTATGCGTACTCAGTGTTTGGTAAGCTGACGACAGTGACGATGCTGCGGCCGAACAGGGCGAACACGGGGACGGTGACGCAGACGCGGACGTTCAATTACGACACCGGAGGACGGCTGTTGTCCGTGACGCATCCGGAGAGCGGGAACGTGAGTTACACGTATAACACGGACGGGACGACGCTGCAGAAGACGGATGCGAAGGGGCAGCGGGTGAAGTGGGAGTATACGGCGGCGGGCCAGCCGGAGTATGTGCGGAAGTTTACGGGAGCGTCGGATGTGACCGAGGACTTATGCGCCAAGGTTAGCTATCAGTATGGTTCGCAGAACGTGGATGGAGGCTTTTCGGGGACGAACTTGCAGGGACGGGTGGCGGCGGTGTCAACGGGCTGCGCGGCGCAGCGGGGCGGGCGGATTGATGAGTTGTATTCGTATAACACGGCGGGGGCGGTGCTGACGAAGCGGGTGAGAATGACGCGGGGGATGTCGGTGGTGAGTAAGGACATTGTATATGCATTTGATGGGGAGGGTAAGCTGGCGTCGACGAAGTATCCGGACGAGGCGAAGCCATGGGTGATGAGTTACGATGCGATGGCGCGGCCGAGCGGGATGACACAAGAGTGGTGGGATGGAAGCGCTTGGATTAACCGGGCTTGGGTGAATGGGGTTAGTTATGGGGTGGCGGGGGAATTGTTGACGCTGAGTTCGTTTTCGGGGGTGCAGAATTTCGCGGATGTGTATTATGCGGAGACGCGAACGTATAACTCGCAGCTGCAGATGACAAAGCAGCGGGCGGTGCAGGGGGCGACGGTGGCGATGGATTTGGAGTATGAGTTTACGAATACGGGGAGTGCCAATAATGACGGGCGGATTCTGGCGCGGAAGAACTTGCAGAGCGGGGAGGCGGTGCAGTATTCTTACGATAACTTGAATCGGCTTTTGACGGCGGAGACTACTTCGACGGCTTGGGGGTTGAGTTGGGATTATGATGGATTTGGGAATCGGTGGGGGCAGACGCAGACGAAGGGTACGGCGCCCGGGAATACGATTTCGTTTGACCAGACGACGAATCGGGTGAATACTTCGCAGTACGGTTTTGATTTGAATGGGAATATGACGGCGATGCCGGGGGCTAGTGGGTTGGCTTACGATGTGGACAATCGGTTGTTGGATGTGAATATGAATGGGAGTTTGGAGAACTATTCGTATTTGGCGGATAACAAGCGGGCTTGGAAGCAGACGAACCAGAGTGGGACGGTGGCGGAGCAGTACTATGTGTATGGGGTGGGCGGGCAGAGGGTGGCGACTTACTCGGCGGCGTTTGGGAGTGGGGTGTTGACGCTGAGTTATGTGAGTAAGGATGTGTATTTTGGGGGGCGGGCGATTTGGCAGAACGGGAAGGCGGTGGTGCAGGACCGGCTGGGGAGCGTGATGGCGCGGGGGAACGGGGTGGGTGGGGTAGAGGTGCATGATTACTTTCCTTATGGGGAGGAGAGGGGGGCGGCTACCGTGGGGGATCGGAATAAGTTCGGGACTTACCATCGAGACCAGACGGGATTGGATTATGCGGATCAGCGGTATTATAATTCGGCGATTGGGCGGTTTTTGACGAGTGATCCTTATGAGGCGAGTGGGGGGGCGGGGGAGCCGACAAGTTGGAATCGAGCAAGTTATGTTCTAAATGAGCCGCTAAATTGGACTGATTGGAGCGGACTGAAAGCCGACCCAGTGAAGCACTTCGACCCTCAACTACCGCCGCCGAAGCCGCCAAGCCCTCAGGGGCCAGACATTGATGATGACGAAATCGCACAGCTGCGCAAGGCGGAAGCAGAAAGGAAGCAGCAGGAGCTTAAAAATGACGCAATGTATATTGCGTACGAGATGCTGAAACAGGACGAGTGTGCAAAGATATTTAATGTAAGACCTGGAGCTAATAGTGCGGATGTCGTTTCGCCGACCGACGTACTACGTTTAATGGCTGGATCGACTGAACGTAATAAGAGTAAATATGGATGGCTGGATTACGAAGTAATCGACCAAAGTAGATATGCACAAGCAACTGGATACGGTTTTCCAGACGCCAACGGCGTGGTCCGCTATGATTATGCCCGAATTCGAGTTCAAACTGCAGGACAGAATGCGTTTACGACACTGACGGCCAATGCTCTTGCCCGCCAGATCCTCCACGAGTTGGGCCATGTCTTTAACTTGCTTTCAGGGCTCGGCGGCTCGGAGCTCATTCAGGAGCGAAGAGAAACTATGTTCAAAAATCAGATGGACAATGCGATTACAATGGGTAAGTGCCAGGATTTTATTGGCCCGATTCCAATTTAAAATTATGTTCACAGCAAGAATACTATTTATTGCAGCCTGTGCAAGTATCTATGGCAGATGTGAGTGTAAAGCCCAGTCGATCGAGTTTGAAGACTGGTACTGTGCGTTGCCGCCGACTTCAGGTTCGAATGCCGATTCAAAAGGTTGGATTAAGGTTCGTGCCGGGCTACACTTTGGAAAATTTGCGGTCGTAGCTCCTGACTGTGGCGTCCCAATTGTTAAAGCCGCTCCGGCAGTTGGATCATTCTTTCTTGAAACAAGTAAAGGTGCCAGTGGCGGCAAGCGAGAATCCAACTCCTGGCATACCGACGATTTGAGATTGTTGCTCCAACAATTGGTTGAGATTGCCTCCACCACCTCGGTGAGTTCCATCGAGGTCGTGGTCGAAGCAAAGCTATCTGTACCTCTTTGTGGTAACATCGGCAAAGCTTGCTATGTTACAGAGGTCGGCGAACGCACTTGGAAAGGTGTCATCAGGCTGGTAGAAGTCCGCTCGGTGCACTTGCAGAAGGTAGCTCGATAAGGATTGTCATTTGGAGGGCTGGACGCCCCAGCGACGGGTGATTGTCCTGCGGAGAAGCTGACGGAACCGCCGGTGAAGCGTAAGCGTCCAATTCCACTTTCTATTACCCTATAATCGATAGTTGAAGCCCGTCGCCGTGGCCCTTTCGACTGGAAATGGTTGATACTGAACGGGATGAGCGACCTCAACCCTGGTTTAGCCTTTCACCCGCAAGGTGAGCCGACTGCCGCCCCCTCCGACTTCCCCCCACCCCACCGCATCGACACCTTTGGCGGCCCTGTCAAAGCTTGCTGGGAGTCGGCCCCTGCGGTCACTCGCCATGGACTCCTCGCTTACTTCATCGACTTCCTGAAGGTGAGTAACACGTGGCAAGAGTTCGTCGATTCCTGCCCCCTGACTTACTCCAGCATTAACTCGCCCGCCAAAGCCGAAATCCTCGCCACCATCGTCTACTCGATCCTCATTGGCCAGCACCGCTACGCCCACATTAACGCCCTGTCGGGCGACGCCGTCATGGCGAGCCTGTTCGGCGTGAAGAAGTTTCGAAGCCAGGAAAGCGTCCGTCGCGCCTTCGAGCGGATCGACGATGACGCCCTCACCCAATGGATCGATCAACAGATGGATGTAAGCGGACGACGAACCCCAGGCTTTACGCCGCCCCTCAAATTTGATTTCGTAGGTTCATGCCCAAACCCCGGATTCACCGCCGCACCACCAACGAGATTCAGCAGCTCCTCACCGCCTTCCAGTCCAGTGGCCAAACCCGCGCCGAATTCTGCGCCTCTCATCGCCTCCCGATCTCGACCCTCGACTCCTACCGCCGCCGTCCCCTGACCCCCGCCTTCATCGAAATCAACCTCCCCCCGTCCCCACCGGATTCCTTCGCCATCGTCCTCCGCAACGGCCGTCGCCTCGAACTCACCTGGAACGCCCTCCCCCACATCGCCGACCAACTCGACGGTCTCCTCCTCCGCCTCGAAGCCTGAGTATGTTCGGCCTCACCACCGCCACCCGCGTCTTCGCCGCCGCCAACCCCATCGACATGCGCAAAGGCTTCGACGGCCTCTTCGGTCTCGTCCGCGACTCCCTCGCCGAAGATCCACTCAGCGGCCACCTCTTCCTCTTCACCAACCGTCAAAAAACTCGCCTGAAAGTCCTCGTCTTTGACGGAAGCGGCCTGTGGGTCTGTTCCAAGCGCCTCGAGAAAGGGTGCTTCGCTTGGCCAAGCACCCAACCTGGCCAATCCAGCATCACGCTGCGCCCCGGGGAACTCGCTCTTCTGTTGAACGGAATTGACCTCACCAAGACCAAGCCACGACCCTGGTTTCGCGGACTCTCCGCCGCATCAAATAGTCAAGAAAAGAGTGGCTTATAGTTACTAAGTCGGCTATACTGTAAGTGACTTCGAAATGGCCGATCCCCTCCCCCAAGCCGCCCCCGAGTTAGCTACCGTCGTAGCTCAACTGGCGCAGGAACAAGCCAAGCGCAAGTGGGCCGAAATGCGGGTGACGCAGCTGGAAGAACTGGTGCGCCTGCTCCGGCTCAAGAAGTACGGCCCCCAAGGGGAGAATCTTGCCGCTTTCTATTTGCCTCTCTTCGATGAGGAGCCCGGTGTCTCCCTCGACGAGGTAGCCGCCGAAGCCGCCGCCCCGATCTGCCGGAGAAGCCACTGCGCAAACGGAAGAAGCATCCCGGCCGCCAGTCGCTGCCCGCCGACCTGTGGTGGACCCCAAAAACTAGACACAAAAATGGTTATTGCTTAAGTGTAGGAGGGCATTGAAAATGAAGGAGAATCAATGCCTCGAACACGCAAGACTCACTCGCCGGCTTTGAAAGCTAAGGTGGCGGTGGAAGC
>JANXMS010000213.1 GCA_025354525.1 Acidobacteriota bacterium | reverse complement strand
ATAAATCATTTCGACCATCGCCGTATTAACAAAGCAGCTACCAATATCAATGGGCAGTTCGATAGAAAAACCGTACTTGATGAGCGGGTTTCGGGATCATTCGCCTCCCGATTTGGGCCAGTTTCCTAGCATTTTGGGAGTTTGTGCCGCAGAGAGCTTCTCACAATCATGCCACAGGCGTCGGGCGACGCTACGGAAACGATTGATTCTATTGAACCGGAGGCCGCTAATCAATTACGAAAAACCGCACGAAAAACGCTTGGATACTAATGGAACCCATTCAAGCGGTCTCAGCACTAGGCGAGGCGCCGCTACAATGGGCGTCAGTCCATGGACCGTCAAATCATCCCGCGCGAAGAGTGGCTTTGGGGCTGGGATCCGACTCCGGGCATCGTCTCGGTATGGGCGGAAGCCAACGGTCGCGCCGTCGTTTGGCGGCGCCATCCAATCACCGCCGCTCTGGTGCGCGAGGAGGTCCGCTTCCGGCCCTGGCTGCTGCTCGACCGGGTCGATGATCTGCCCGGCCTCGCCTATCGAGAGCTCGATGGCCCCGGCGCTCTGCGGTACTTTCTCTCGGCTGACGACGGTACCGCCTTGGCCTCAGCCATCTGCGGCGCCCGCGACGTACGGCATCTCCGCGAACTGGGTCAGGAGTCCGTCCTCTCGCTTCCCCCCGAAGAGCAGTATCTAGTCGCCACCGGACGGAACTACTTCCGCGATCTCTCTTTTCGTCATCTGCGGCGATTGCAGTTCGACCTCGAAACCACCGGACTCTCCCCCGCGGATAGCCGGATCTTCCTGATCGCCGTTCGAGATCCCGACGGGAACACGGAGATCCTCGAAGGCTCCGACGAAGCGGACCTGATCCGGCAGCTGGTCGCGAAGGTGCAAGCCGCGGATCCCGACGTAATCGAGAACCACAATCTGCAAGGGTTCGATCTGCCCTTTCTCGACCATCGGGCAAGCGTCCTGCGCGTGCCCCTCGCGCTCGGGCGCATCGGGGCTTCCGGGCTCCGTCAGCGGCCGGGGCGCCGCGGCGTTCGGTTCGTCATCCCCGGGCGAGAGTTAATTGACACCCTGGACGCCGTGCAGCGCTACGACTTCGCCGCGCGCGACCTGCCCGGTCATGGCCTGAAAGAAGTTGCTCGCCACCTAGGCATTGCAAAAGCGGACCGCGAGAACATCCCCGGCGACCGCATCTATACCGTCTATCAAACCGATCCGGAACGCGTGCGGCGATATGCCGCCTCCGACGTCGAAGAGGTGGCGGAGTTAGCACAGATGCTGGGCGGGGCCGCCTTCGCTTTGGCAACGATGGCCCCGCGACGTTATGAACGGCTCGCCGATGCAGGAGCCGCCACGGGGGTGATCGACCCGCTTCTGGTCCGGGCATACCTCCGGACGGGCATGGCTCTTCCGGCGCATCGGGCCGGGGACGGCACCACCCATACCGGCGCTGCGCTGCATCTGTTCGCCAGCGGCGTGGCGCGGCGGATCGTGAAGGCCGACGTCGCCAGCCTGTACCCCTCGCTCATGCGGGCCTACCGCATCGGCCCGGAGCGGGACCATCTCGGCGTCTTGCTGGCCATCGTCGACCAGTTGGTGGAGCGCCGTCTCGCGGCCAAAGCGGCGGCCCGGGCGGCCCCGCCCGGCTCGGTCGAACAGCACCAGCACGACGCTCTCTCGGCCGCCATGAAGCTCGTCGTGAACTCAGCCTACGGCTACCTCGCCGCCGGGGATGGGTTGACCCGATTTGCTGATGTCCACGCCGCCAACGAAGTGACCCGCCGCGGCCGCGAGACCCTGCGCCTAATGTGCGCCGAACTGGCGGCCCGCGGCGTTACGCTGCTGGAGGCGGACACCGATGGCGTTTACTTTGCCGTTCCGGAGTTGTGGACAGAAGCTGACGAGCGACGCGTCGTCAGCGAAGTCAATGCTTTGCTGCCGCCCCTGGTACGGTTAGAGTTCGATGGCCGCTATGCCGCGATGCTATCGCACGAGCCAAAGAACTACGCGCTGTTGACCTATGACGGCAAGCTCTTGCTCCGCGGAGTAGCCTTCCGTTCAAGCCGCGCCGAGCCCTTCGGCGAAGCGTTTTTGAAGGCTTCCATCGCGCGGCTTCTGGCTGGCGACATAGCCGGAGTTCGCGAAATTTACCTGGAAACCGTCGACGCCGTTCGGCGGCGCGAATTGAGCACCTACGCCGTCTCTTCCCGGGTGCGGCTCACGAAGACGCCAGAGCGGTACTTGGAGGCGCGAGGCAGCCGCCGGGAACTCGCCTACGAAGCCATGTTGGCCAGCGGTCGGACGGCGTGGAGCGTCGGGGATAAGGTGCGCATATACCGCGTGAACGGTGGGGCCGGAGGGGTGGTGGAGCAAGACGTCGACCGCCGCGACTACGACTGCGAGCACTACGTCCGGCTACTCAAAGAGACCTATGCGGCCCGGCTCGCGCGGGCGTTCGCGCCGGACGACTTCGCCGCCGTCTTCGCCGATCCGGGCCAAATGTCCTTATTCAGCTGCTCACTCGCTACGATCAGTACGCTGTTGACGCACCACGACACCTAACCTGCACAAGCACAGGTTTGTACGAAGCGGCCCATGTTTTTCATCACTGCCCGAAAGGCCAGCCACGTGCGTAGTCAGTTGCCCTGCGATTCGTCTCATTCCTTCTGTTCCTCAGCGTGCCCGTGTTCGCCCAGTCCGACAAGCCATTCTCTCTTTCCATCGGTTCCAAGATCGGTGCCCTTTAAACGACCCCAAGCTTACCCCTCTCAGTCAGGGCCGGTGGACCTGAGGTCCGTCCGTCGAGTTGCGCCCCCCCTACCGCTTCGCCTTGGAGTTCAACGCCTTGTATCGAACAAGGCAATCCGACGACGTCAACTCCTTCCAACTGTCACCAGGACCCAACGCTTACATCTCAATCTGGTATCTGGGACTTCCCGCTGCTGCTGAAGTATCGTTTCAACGTGGGTCCGTTGCGACCTTTCGTTCGCGCGGGTTACTCCTAGTCTTGAACCTCGGACCCAGACGATCGGTGTTATCCGTTGCACGGGCCCCCAGGGCTCCTGCCTACCCGCTAACTTTCCTGTCCCCGAACTTCTTGGCGGCCGTTTCGAACGGTCGGATTTCCAGAAGGGAACTCCCGGCCTCAACGGAGGCCCCGAATTTAAAACCCGCTCTCTAACGATCGCCCCGAAGGTCCGCTTCGACCGTCCCCGAAGCGAGTACCCCATCGCCAACCGCTTCACGGCCCTCGTCGGCTTCACCTGGGTGAGAAAGAAGTAGACCCTTGAAGACGTTGGTGATCGTAAGCGAGGAAGAAACCTGCGCGAAGCCCGCCGTTCAACGCGACCTAACGCAACGCCTTGCCCCCATCGCCGATCACTGCGATCGATTTGTGAGCCCACCCTATTCGCCAACCACGTTTCGAAACCGGACCCGCTCCAGCCCTCGAACTGCGTAGCGCCTTTCTCTGATCTCCGCAGCCCCGGCTTAGCGGTCTTCCGTTCAAGCTCGCGGGCTCCGGATTCTTCTATTCGGGCGAAGACTTCGTCAGCTTCGTTTTCCTGTCTGCGCGAGCATCCCGGAAGCGCGTCTCGTGCAGATCCGTTAGGCGCCGGACCGCGTGTTCCTGCTCCGCCCAGAGGTGCTTACCTATTTGCGCATTCCACCAACCTCGGCTTCGCCAAATGGAACGACGTCGTGCGGACCCCCGCGCAAGCCGACGCGTTCTGGCGGAAAGTTGCCGCGAATCTGCGGAAGGTGCCATGATCTTGCCGAGATCTTACGCATGGAAACCACCAAGCTCTCAACCAAAGGCCAAGTCGTATTGCCCAAGGAGCTTCGCTCCGCCAGAGCGTGGGTCACAGGCACGGACTTCACCGTCGAGTCCACGCCCGACGGAGTTTTGCTCCGTCCCGTCGCCCGGTTTCCACGGACCAGGCTGAGCGAAGTTGGGGCATTCTTAAGCGGCCTGGGATGGCCCCATTGACGGACGAACAGATTCGAGCAGCAATGGATCGCGAAGTGCAGCGAAAGCATGGCGGCGGTCGATACTAACATCCTCGTTCGCCTTCTCGTTGTCGACGACCGCGCTCAGTTCGAAGCTGCTCAAGCAGCAATCTCCTTCGGCCCCGTCTGGATCGCCAAGACGGTCCTTCTCGAAACCGCCTAGGTGCTTGGCAGCGCGTACGGATTTGATAACGCAACCATTTGTAACGCCGTCACGAAGCTCCCCGGCCCGCCGGACATCGTAGTCGATGACTCTATCGCCGTCCCTGGCCACTGGTGGTCTCGAGTTTGCCGAGGCCATCCACCTCGCGAGCCGGCCCGTCGGCGCGAGCTTTCGATCTTTCGATAAGGCCCTGGTTCGCCGAGGCCAACGAGCGGGAGTAACCTCGGTCGCCAGTCCCGCGGAACCCCACTAGCCTACTCCGGCTTGTGCGTCTTTCTCGTCCGCGCCGCCACCCTTACGTCCATCGGCAGACTCTTGTTGAAGCTTGCCCCGTACCCTTCCGTCTGGCGATAAACATACCCCTGCCATGGGTCCTCACCCGCCGCGCGTGGATCTCTCGTCTCCTCCAAATAGGCTTTCAATCGCGCCCGCATCTCATCCCGCTGCCCGGCATAGCGAGCGTCCTCGACTAAGTTCTTCACCTGGCCCGCATCGGTACCAACTTCATACAACTCCTCCGCCGGTCGCTTCGCTAAACACCACTGCACCTGCTTTGGAAACCGCGCCGCTAGTGCCGGGTTCAACAGCGCGTCCTTCGTGGGGGCCGCGTCAATATCTCCGTGCGGCGTCCTGTTCGATGACAAAAACTCGCCCCCCGTCGGCCACCGATCCGGCGCGTAGTTCCGGATGTAAAGGAACTCAGCCGTCCGCATCGAACGCATCGGATAGCCCACCCCGTCTGGCCGGCACATCGTATGCCGCTCCATGCCGCAGAACACCGCCTTCCGAGGCTCCCAGCCCGGCTCGCCCAACAGCAGAGGCAGTAAACTCTTCCCCGCCATCCCCGTCGGCTGCGCCACCCTCGCCGCCGCCAAGAACGTCGGCGCAAAATCCGTATGGCTTACCAGATCCTCTATCACCCTGCCTCGCTTCAACTTCGCCCCCCAACGCAACGCCAGCGGCATGTGCACGCCCCAGTCATACAGGCTCACCTTTGCACGAGGGAACGGCATCCCGTTGTCGCTCGTCACTACAATCAGCGTATTCTCCAGCTCCCCCGTCTCCTCCAAGATCCGCAGCGCCTTCCCCAGCTGCGCGTCATACCACTCGATCTCCAGATAGTAGTCGAGCAGGTCCGACCGCACTTCCGGCGTGTCCGGCAAAAACTCCGGCACCTGTGCCTCTGCAAGCCTCTTGCCCAACCGCAGCCCGCTCCCTTCGTCGTAGACCCGATGCGGCTCCTTCGATCCCAGCCAAAAGCAAAACGGCGTGCCCTTGTCCCGCTCCCCTAGAAACTGCCGGAAATTCTCGGCGTAGTCGCTCGGCTCAATCCCCGGTCGCACCGGCACCGCATGGCGCTTGCTGTTGTACTCCTTCCCGCAGGGATTTCGCGTCGCCCCCAACGCCTTCCAGTTCCCCGGCGCCCATCCCTTCCCGGTGTACCCGGTCGCGTAGCCCGCGTCCTCCAGCAAGTGAGGGTACAGCGGAATCTCCGATGGCATCGCACCGTACAAAACTCCAGCCTCCTCCTGTTGCCAAACGTGCCGACCCATTAACACCGCGCTTCGGGCCGGCGTGCAGGAAGGGCTGGCCGAGAACGAATTCTTGAACAGCACCCCTTCCCGCGCGATCCGGTCGAACGCCGGCGTTGCCACGTGCTTCGCTCCGTAAGCCGCGGCATCCCGCCAAGACTGGTCATCCGCAATCACAAGCAAGATGTTCGGCCGTGGCTCATCCCGCCGTCCGCATCCCGCCATCATCGCCATACCTGCCAACAGTTCCCGTCGCCGCATGGTTGATAGCCTTTCACACTTGCGGCGGTTTCGGCTACCGCGGACATGTCAACGTATGCGTGTTGCGCAAACCAACCAACCCGCTTCCAATCGCAGGTAACACCCATATTTCCCCGTCCAGCACCCCGAAGTTACTCCAGGCATCAACCTTCTCCGGATCACGCCCAATCTTGAAGATCTCGCCCTCGTCGCGAATCATCAGCAGAGGATCCCTCAGCAATGTCACCGATCCCCCCTTCTGACTCGCCAGCATCTTCCACAACACCGGTCCCGTCTTCATCTCCACCGCCTGCTACTGTAGCCCCGTCCGTAGAATGCCCTTCAGTAGTACTGGCGTCGCAACGTTAGCCGATGCCTACGCCCGCGCCCGCCAGTGCTTTTCTAACACGATCTGCCCTGTCTCCGGGTTCGTCACCAGAATCCCTTCGCGAGTAGGAAACACGATTCCAAACGGAGCCGCAGTCCCCGACGAGTAACTCATCTCGTGGTTCGAAGTCTTCCACTCCGACCTTCTTCGAGCTGATATTCAGGAATAGCCTCCCTTCCTGGACCAGCCTGCCGCGAACTACCCCTTCGCCACGCTGTACTGCTTATGCACGTCCACCCGCTAAGTCTTTGCCCCGGTGCTCAAACTGAGCCCATGCCGTACCCCCTCTGCCCCAAACGTAAATACCCGTCCATCGGCTTCGAAGATCTGGCACGGCAGCCCAACCTGGTTTGTTAGGAAAGAACCCGGTCGTCGGGTATAGCGTCCGGTCGAACCGAGTGGAGCTGCTGTTCTGGCTGCTGTTCTGGAGCGGCCAGCTTTTCGATGAGCCGTTGCTGAGGCCAATGGGCAAGGACAAAGGCCTCCTTGCTGTTTGGTGTGGGTAAGGCCCGGTCTCCGCTTCGCTCCGGAGACAGTTTTAATGATTCGGCTTCTTGACGAAGCCGAACATTTATCCCACAATCAAAACGCCGCGTCGCGTCGCTCCGATTGCTGTTCGGCTTGGTCGGAATCGCCATAAAGTTACGCTGCGGTGCGTCGACCCTTTCACCAAGTGCATTCTCGACGCCTTCGACTGAGCACCGACCAGTTCTTCTTAGGAGCGATCGGTTCTTCGGGAAGCAGATAATGTCGACGAAATCGGTCGCTAATCTCTAGCCCACGCGGTCGCGGTTTAAGCTGGCCAAGGCGGTGTGAGGCCCGCATAGCTGATGACCAGCAGAATATCTTCGATGAGATCCTGTTCGAACCAGTCCCTGAGTTGCTGCGCGGCCGCGACGTTTGCATTGCGCAGACTCAGCTCCCAGATGCCGAAAGGCGTAGGGCCGCCCGTTCCCAAGCCCGCCCCCACCAGAGGCAGCCACCCGATGCCATTTCCGCGACGGGTGCTGATGGTGCCGTCAATGGTTCGGGCGGTCGTTCCTGTGACGGAGCCGCCGGACGACCGAATCAGCTTCAGATGCTCCACCTCAAGTTCTTTGGTCAAGCCATCCGCGCGGGCCACGTAGAGCATGACGTGCTGCATCGCGACATGCTCAAAGTTGGACGGAAAGTCGTCGCGCGCTATTCGCACTTGGACGACCATGCGCTTTGGCTCATCGAGAAGTTGTGAGTTGTGCAGATCGTACCAGGCATCGGCAAAATGGTTGCGGAAACTGAAGGCACGGTCCGTTTGTAGCGAAGGCTTCAGCTGTTGAATGACCTGTTGACCGTAGTCGAAATTATTCAGCGCCAAATACTCGAAGGTAATCAGTACGTCCGCCAGGGTGCGGAAGTCAAAGCGGTTGGAGGCTTTCGGCATCGTCAACTGCCAGGTGCCATCGACCCCGTTGCCTTCAAACGGCAAGTACATTCCGTTGGCGTCGTCCATTTCAAAAACGCCCGTACTGCCGATGGGTGCGCTGAGCGCAATGGTTTCGGGATCACGCCGGATGGTCACCACCTGGAATATTTCCGGACCCACGACGGCCCGTGAAACACCGGTGTTGGCAAGGGTTGCGCGGATCCCCTCCGTTGCCGGGATGAGCGCGATGACGGACGTGCGGACCCGGCGGATGAGACGCAGATAGTGGCCCGGAAAGTCGCGATCGAATAACTCCATCGGGGTATTAAACACGATGACGCCGGTCTCACGGAACCGCTGAAAATCGGCCGGAGCCATCTGCGCAAGGGAGATCGTTTTTGTGACGGCCAGCTTGCGTTTGTTGGTGTCGAAGGCGTACTGGTCCAACTGATAAATATCGGCGATCAGGCGCGCCGATCCTGTCAGCCCCTGCCGGTCTTCACCCTTGGCGGCGCTCAACGTTAGAGGGTTGGCACTGGGTGCGGTCCAATAATCCGAGCGGACGATGGCGGGCGCGGGCTCCTGCCGTTCAAAGGCGAGCTGGGTCTGCGCCACGGTCGCCACAGCGGTCGCTTGCTGCAGCAGGGACCTATACGCATCCGATAAAATGCCGGTCATCCAATCAAACAATTCGAATCCGGCAAATTGATTGGACAGGAACTCAATTGTGTCGCGGGCTTGCGTCGCCTGGGTTTCCGAGATGGTTTTTTCCTGCTGCACGATCTGCGTCCGGTCCTGCGCCAGCGTCACTTCGTGGCGTCCGATCTGAGAATCCTGTGTGGCGATGGCGCTCTGTAGCGTCCATTCATCCACGCGACGTTCGTGACTGGCCAGCGTCGCTTGGATCTGCCCCTGGCTTTCCACCAGGGCCAAGGCGCCGGATAAAACAGCCCCAGTCATTGTTGCGGCAGAGCTTGCGAGGGCAGCTACCGCAGCGCCAAGAGCATTGGATGTAGTAGAGGCTGTAGCGGCAATGGACTGAACTTGCAGGGCCTGCCCGTAGGCGCTGGAGGCAGCGACACCGGCCTTCAGGAGCGCCGCATCCCTGTACCTTTCCAGCATCAACTGTTCATACTCATTCAAGCCCCGGCTGATCCAATTCTGATACGTCGTCAACTGAATAACGGCACGCTGCTCCTGCAATTCCGCCAGCTTGACAGCGTCGTTGGCTTCCCGCAGCCGCAGGCTCTGCAGGCGAACCTGGGCTTGGGTCAACGTGAGCTCCTGGCGAGCCTGCTGGAGCGAATACGATGCCTCGTCGCGTTTCACCACGACGCCGAAGTAGAGTGCCTCCACCTGCGCTGCTTGTTGTGCCAGTTCCTTCGCCCGCGCGATCAGGACCGAATACCGGTACACGGTGGGCCGCACGGTGCGAGCTCCGGGCAGATTAATCTGTCCGTTGACAATGACCGGCATTCCCGTGATCGTGTCGGTGGCTGCGGCATAAATATCAACATCGCGACGAATGCCTGCAATGTTGCGGCCAGTGCGCAGCTTCTGCAGACTCAGCTCAGCATGCGTCCGAAGCAGTCCGATGGTGGGGTTCGGCGGAATGCAGAACTGGAACGAGGGAGGATTGATCGGGATGCTCATACGGTCTCCTTGAATTCAGCCATACCGGCTGCGGCCACGGCCATTTCACCTGCAAGCTTGGCCGCCCTTTCTATGGCCGGATCGGAGAGCAACCCGCGATGAGTTTGCGCCAGCAGCGCCGGACGCGCGGCTGAAACTGCTCCGGTCTTGAGAGGAACCGGGACCGTCTTCAGTACCGCTGCGGACAGTACTTTCAGAGCAGGCAGAATGGTCGCCCAACCTTTGTCACTCTGCACCAGGGCGCGCATTTTTTCTAACGTGATCAATCCTTCCGGTGCGGTGGTCACCTTGCCGAGTGTCAGCTGGTCCACAATTTCTCCCAGGGCCGCTGTCATCTCCGGAGGCAGGGAGACGCCGGGTTGGATTTCCAATGCTCCCAGCAGCGCGTCGCAGTTTCCGACATGCTGACGCAGTTCGGGCACATCGCAGAGTTCCAGCGCCGTAGTGTAGAGAAGCCGTGCGCGGACGAGGGATTCAGGAGTGTCGTACGTGAATTCCGAGTCCGCAAAATCATTAAGGCAGCGGATGATGGACGTGATTGTGAAACGCGTGTAGGCATAGCGCCGTGTCAGCGCGATAGCGTGTGGGTTCAGCGGATGCAGCAGCCAGTCTTCCGGGTGATGATAGATCGATGTTCCAGGGAGACCGGCGTCGATCGCCAGTCCGTAGTCGATATAGCGTGACCCTTGCGCAGCCCGGTAATCATAAACCGTCAGGAACCAATCGAGCGCCGCCACGTATTCGCCGGACGACTGCATGTTGAGGCCCAGCTGTAGCGGCACCAAACGGTAAGCCTCGGCCAGCACGGCGAGTATGGAACCTGACGCGCCCTTATTGTCCAGATAGACCTTTTCAATCTGCGTGCGCCGCCCCTGCAGCGCCTTGGCTGGCTCCCCTGTGGGAATGCCGAAGGTGGAGCCAAGGACGGGGACTACGTCGAGTTTTTTGGTGCCAATCAGTTCACCTGCCACCCCGGAACAGCGGTAGGCGTAGCTATGGCCACCTTGGCCGGCGACTGCGAAATACGTCATCACGTTGGCGTAGGAACCGGAATGACGCGCCAGCGTGGACAAGCTGGAGGCCGCAAGAAAGGGTGTGCGCACTTCCGCCCAATAGACGCCAGCCCCTGAACCTTTCCTGACTTCGCGATATGTGTTCTGCCCCCAATCGTCGTAAAAAACGAAGATGGACGAGCCGATCTGGGACCCTGGCAAGACCCCACGGAATTCACCCGGTTCGCACACGTCGGAGCCCGAATGCCCCGGAACGTCCGCAAACGCGCGGAGCGATTGCCCACTCCGGTACAAGACCCAATTCACACCGTTCATTCGCAACGCAGCTCTCAGCGCACCCACATGTGGATCGGCTGGCAAAAACGTGGAGTCGGTATACCTCGGCGTGATCAGAAAACTGGTCCATCCACTCGCCGCCTCCCATTCATCTCCGGTTACGCTCAACGGCCGATGATAGATGTTTCGGGTCCATCGCTCCTGAATTGCGATGCGGGGCGGCTCTGAAACCGAGTTCGACTGCACGGGGACAAATGTGAGTAGGTTCACATCCAGGTAGACATGCGGGAACGTTGGGGCCTTGCCGGTCTTGAGGTACTCCAAATCCCAGAACGTGGGAACATCGCCGACTTCGAGCGTGTTTAATTCGGCCACCCAATCCGAGCTTGCTTCAAACTGATCCAGATCCAGGCGGGCGAATTGTAATTTTCTGCCGGCGACTCCGGTGGTATCTAGAAACAAGTAAATGTGATGCTTCCCCAGCGGGCGGTTTAGCCACGGTAGAGCGCCGACGATGTTCAAGATCTTGATCGGCGGCGCTTTGCCTTCCTTGGGGCCTAGCGCAACGTTGGCCCAGAAGGAATGCGCGTAGCCGGAACGGTCCACCGGGTCAATGGAGGACCAGTAGATTTTATCGCCCGAGGAGGTCTTTCCGAACATGAAAAACAGCGTCTTGTTGGCGGTGGTCGCCATCTTGCAGGGAGTGTTGGTGGCAACGGTCGTGCTGACTTGGCAAGTGGCACCGATGGAGAGCGAGGAGATGTCGCGCAGGTAGTCGGAATACTTGTGAGCGTTCCCGCATGCTTCCGCCGGCGTCAGACGGCGGATGGGGCGCGTCTGCTTCACGAGTTCCTGAAACGCCGGTGTTTGCTGGGCGATCAGTGACGGCGTCAGCAAGTTGTCCGGGTATATGCGCACAAACATCGCGGATCGGAATGTCGAGTACGATCCGACCCACCCCCACTCGGTGTCAAAATCCGGGGCATCGAGATCGAGCTGATCCGACGGCAACTCAGCCCAGTTCTGCCACGCACCCGCCGCGAATTGGCGACGCCATACGCTGGCCGGGGACTTGACGCCGCGCAACGCGAAGACATCTAAAGTGGCCAGCGCGTTGCTGTAAGCCGCAGGCGCAGCGCGAAGTGTGGGGGACTCGAACGGCAACGCCGCATCCAGATCGACCCAAGGCTGCCACGCACCGTTCCATACTTTCTGCCACAGATGGCCGGAGGAGTTTTGAAAAACATCCAGGCGGTTGACGCCCCAGGAAACGGCGGCCGGGTTGCTGGACAACAGACTGTCCAAAGGTTCTTCCTGCCACGTGAGACCATCCCTCCAACGGTGAAGAGGCTTGAAAAGGCCGGGGGAGTTGCGGGCCAGAATCAGGTCCACGCGGCCCACGGCTCCGGCGGCTGCGGGGGCGCGGGTGGTGGTGGCGCCAGTGGGAACCCAACCAGTCCAATTAACTCCGTCGTAATGGCGCTGCATCACCTGCAGGTCGCCGATGCGTGAAGCATACACGTCTATTTCGGTAGATCCGCGAAGGGCAATGGCTGGATTGCCGACCAGTTCTAAATCATCCTCGACGCGCGACCACTCACTCCACTCCTGCTCAAAACGTCTATGCCAAAGTACACGGTCGCCACCGCGGGCCAGTACATCCAGGCCGCCGCCGCGGGCGACCACCGCCGGATCGGACGGACGGAAGCTGAGCCCCGAGCCGGGCAGTGGACCCAGCGAGCGCCAGCTATGCCAGCGTCCATCCCATATTCGATGCCATAGCCTGTCATCCGCACTTCGTCCAAACAGATCGATTCGGGCGGTCCCCAGAGCAGCGGCACTGATGGATTCCAGCGGAGCAAACGTGGGAATCGCGTCCTGCTGCAGTTGACCAGTGCGCAAGCTGAAGAGCAATTCCTGCAGCGTTTCGATGGCCTGCGCCAAGTGCGTCGTCAGTTGCAGGCCGGACATGCGGAAGTCGATTAGAAGCCGTGCCGTCAGCCACTCGGCCGCCTCTTGTGGTGAGTTGGCCTCGGCATCGGAAGCCTTCACCAACGCGTCCCGCAATAGGGGCAGCGCCGTTTCCTCCACACTGCCGACGGCACCTTCAAGACCTGCGAGGATCGCCGATTCCTGCGCGATACGAGCCTCCAGGACATCGACCCAGTTGCGACGTACTTCGCGGGTGGATAACCAGAATGGTTGGGAAAGACTAGTTGCCTGGGCTGGGGCGGTGGCATTCTGCCCGACGGCAAAATGGCTGGGTGAGAGCGTGAGGCCCACGCCTTGTTCCTGTGCGCGCCAGGCGGGGAATTGAAGTTGCTTCAGGGCGCGCAGGAATGTGTCGTATATGATGTCCCATTCGACGTCCACCACCGGCTCCCCGGCCCGCGTCAGACCCAGCAGTGGCATTAGGAACCCAAAGGCACCTGGGCTGAGGCTTAACTGACCCAGCCGCTGTTCGATCCTCTCGCCCAACTTTTGCGCATCATCCAAGGTGTCGAGATCCGCCACGGTCACCGGATGGCCCGGGCTGCTCAATGCCTGGGCGATAATTGCTTCCATCCCTGCTTGCTGAGTGAGCGCCGCTTCCCGCGTTGTCTTCAAAGCGGTGCGTTGCGCGCTGAGCCAGTTGAAGCGGGCGAGCCAAAGGTCGAAGGAGGGGTCCGTGGGTCTCGCGTTGCGCAGGTTGTTGAGGCTGATGACCTGTGGATCGATCAGCGGAAGCAGCGGCTGGGATGCATTCGGTGAGGCCGCTGGGACGGGCCAATCCTCACGGTTCCAGAGAGAACGCAGATGCCGGACACGCCAGGCCGACATCAAGGGAATCATGGACAGCGCGATGTCCGTTTCGTCGGCGACGTAGTGGATCTCGATCACGCCCGAAAGACCACTGCCACTTTCCGGAATCAGGCGGAGTGTGCCGATGGGGGTCTTACTTTCGCCACTGGCAACCAGAAGTGTCCGGGCTGCGTTACTGAACGCGCGCACGGCATAGCTGTCCGCCGCGAGCTTGAAAAGATCAAGGTAGAGAAGGCCGTTGACGTCGGTGTTCAATCCCCAGTACGCGCCCTTGACGTTCCATCGGGCGATCTGTTGTTGCGTGTCGCCAAACTTCACGCCCTCCGAGAGCGAATCGCGTTCGGTGTCGCCCAAGCCGAAGATGCGCTCTAAAGACCGTTCCGTCAGTGCCCGGGCATTGGTGGCGGGCAGGGAGGCATTGAGGAAGAGCAGATCCAGTTCGTCCAGCCGCGGAACTGCCAACGCAGGAGTCAGGCTGATGCCGAGCCGCTCAGCCAGCGTCGTTCTATCGCCGGCAGGCGAGGATCTTGCGCGCCGTACTTCTTCATACGTAGTGCCCAGAAGCGTCAGCAATCGCAGATATGCAATAAGCCGGTAGTCTGCTTCTGCCACCAGCAAGGAAGCTTCGCGAGCCGGTTGGGGCAGTGGCCGCGCGCCCAGGTAGGAACGCAGGATATTGACCGCTATCCGGACCTGATGAACTTTGTTGTTCATGGCATCGCAATCCATGGGAAGGTCTGTGAAGGGCTGATGGAAGCGCTCTTCCAGAAACGCCAGTTCGATCTTCGCCCCATTATTTCGGACATGCTTCAGCACGTAATCCAGCAGCGTAGTTAAATACGCACCGGGACTGACGGCAGCTTCGCAGTCCTCGCAGCCGCAATGCCCGGTAAACAGATCAGTCATGTTCTTGCTCCTGGGGAACTGGGGGGAAATAGTCGCCGGCGGTGAATCCAGTGGACGGTCGAATGCCGCTGGCAAAATCGACCGCGATACCGGCAGAGATCTGGTCCAGGATGTCGGCCTGAGCTTTGGCGGCAACGTGCAGAGCGGCCGCTCTTACAGCAGGGAACGTTGCCCCGTTCGTGGTCATGGCCGTAATGAAATCTTTGCGCGACGTCTCGGCAATCGCGAGGACGCTGTCATAGCGATGGTCGATCAGCGCGGTTGTTTCCGTCAGATCGTTGGAGAGCCGGTCGAGATCTGCGAGAGCGTCCAGCCGGGCGGCTGCCGCTGAATCCTGCTTGCGCAGTTCCGCAATCCGTCCGAGGCCGCCCATGCGGCGGATATCGGCCAGGCTTCGAATGCCGTACTTTTTATCCAGGACCGTAAGCACAGCGTCCGGCACCTGAACGCGGCGGTTGCCGGCTACCTGCTGCAGCGTCGGTTGAGTGAAGGTCACTGAGATACGAATCCCGATCGGCGCCACCGCGTCGGCCTTGATCCGGCTCGTCACCTCGGCCGGGTCTTCGATGCCTGGCCCTCGCACACGAAAGCGCAGTGCTCGTTCCGCGCCTTGGATACTATCCTGAGCAAAGTAGGAGACCGAGAACTCGCCTAGCGCATCGGTCACGTCCGTTCCCAGTTCGCGGCTGTTGGCGTCGGCATCAAGCGTCAAAACGGTATAGCCAGGAAGAGGTTCGCCGGAGGACGCAAGTTCTAGCCGCAAGCGAAGAATGTACTCTTTTTGGGTACGGCGGCGGACGGCCCGCACCATCGCGGCGGCCCCTTCGCGGAGACGACTGGGAATGATGGTCTTGTCGACCGCCGCCAGGAGTGCAGCGTGAAGTGTGTCTTCGGAAAGACTGGCCAACTTCGCCAAGACATCGCGCAAGTCTTTCAACGGCACCGCTGCAAGTTCTGAGATATCGGCGGGCAGACCCATCCGTCCCCATCCATAGAAAGCTTCGGGGGGCAGTTCCGTCTGCTGCGCCAACAGTGTGCTGCGCCGCAGCCATGCGATACGTTGCTCCAGCTCACGCTGTTGCTCCAGACCCAGTTCATTGCTGATAAACGCAATATCTTCGTCCGAAACTTCCAACAGGGGAAGATCTTGAATGATGGGCGCGAGCTGTGCGATCCGCTCTTCGTACTCCGAGACGCCGGAGGTTTCGCGGAGCGGATCGACGAAGATGGCGACATCCAGGGGCGTTGGGACGTTGAAGATAATCTGGTCGCGGCGAAACTCGCGATTGAGGGCTTCGATGTGCGTGATGGCCAGCTCACGTTCGTTACGATCAAAGACGCGGAACGTCAGATCGGCACGCTTCTCTTTGGCGCGGCGGAAGGTAGAAATACCCTCGCCGCTTTGAAAGTGTTCCAGCGTATAGGTGATCTGGAAACGCCCTTCAGCGTCGGTGGTGGACTGTCCCAATATTTGCGGCGACCTCGACCGCCGCTCCAGGCTAGGCAGGTCGCGATCAAAGGCCTGGATCTTATTGCCCTCTCGCGCGGTTCCGTCGGCTGGGGTGATTGTGCCGGTGATGATGTATTGTTCTGGCATTGTTCTATAACCTACGCTCGCTCACGAATTCAACCCCTCCACTAACGACCGGTTGCAAAGTACAAAATTGCATCCACCGAGCCCGCACCTGCATAATAACCAGCGATCCCGCCGAAAAGACCCGCGATCGGGCTACAAATCTCGAAGGCCGGCCCACACAGCAAACCCAGGGCGGTGCCTTCTCCCGCGCCGGACAGCGCTCCGGCCCACCCGGCCGCTTCATGAGCAACCGTACGGGCTGTTTGATCTCCATAGGTGCCTTGCGTGATATCTCTGTCAATAGCGTTGATAACATTCTCGGCACTTTTCGACGCGGCATAGATTGTCAGAGCAGTGTTGCCTGCCTGCAGAGCTTCCCCTGCTAACGCGTACGACCGGGCATCAGATCTAGGAAGCTTCGAGAGCACTTCGCTCGCCGGCATTTCCGCGGAGAGGCTTTGACCGGACCGAAGGGATTTCGGCAAGCCCCGCGGAGCATCCGGAACCCGCGTCGGTCTTGCGTTGTTTGCCGCCAGTTGAGCGTCTGACCTTAGCACCAGTTCAGCGGCAGTGTCGGCACAAAAGCCCCCCTCTCGCATCTTGACCCGTGCCTGCTGATTGTAAGCCCAGTACGAAGGCGTTGGTGCCCTAGTCGTTCCCACGGATGTTTCGCCCGTCGCCTGAATTCCTACGACGCCCCCTTCCCCGGCTGGGCTGCGATTCATATCTTGCCCCCACATTGCCTTGTTGAACGCGCTCTCTACTTTTTGTCCCCCGCTATCGTTGTACGAAGGGTTATTCTTGGTCGCCACAGAAAGTGCCTCGCCGAATTGCGGCGCGCTTTTACGGGCCGCCCCGGGCGCGTCCGTTCTGTAGGTCACTTGGTGAATGTGATCTCCGCGTACGGGTTTCTGACCTCCCGTGCCCTTCTTGCTGTAAGGCCCAACATCCGCCACAGGAGGGCCCGCTACATGGTTTTCCACGCTACTTGCCCCCGCAGCGTTTTCGAGAGGTGTGGGCGCTTCGTCACCGGCCAATCCGACGGCGTCTTTCAAACGAATCGGATTGTTGGATACATAGCGGAAGAGATTGGCCCCGTCCACGCCACCGGCAGGATCGCAACTCGTCCATCGCCCAATATGAGGCGAATAGTAGCGGAAACCGAAATAGTCCAACCCACTCTCCTCATCCCTCTCTTGTCCGCTGAAGCGATACCGCTTGCGCGCGAAGCTCCCAAAACTGGTTTCGCCATACGGGGTGTATTCTTCGCGGTTGACTATGGCTCCCAAGGTGTCCAACACTACGCAGCTACTGCCCAAGTGATCGCCCAGATGATATTTCACCGCGGGCGTCGCATCACTTACGAACGGAGTGCCAACCCGCACGAGGGCGATGCGGCTTTGGTCGTCCATCACGTGCAAGCTGTTGTTCTGCTCGACGGCGCCGGGGCGGGCGATGCGTTGATATTCAAAGACTCCGTCGATGTAAACGGTGGCCTCGACTCGGCCGCCCTGCTTGCGAACCAGTTTTTTCACGCGCTTCCCACCCGCGTCGTAAAGGTAATGGGCGAAAAGGCTGGGCTCGCTGCCAATGGTCTGCGTACGATACACCCGCATGCGATCCACATAGTCCCATTCAAAATGGCGCGAGGTGGTTTCGCGGGTCATGTTGCCGTTGACGTCGTGTTCGTAAGTGAAGGTGGCGAGTCCTATGGTGACGTTCAGCAACCGGTTGTTCCCTGGAGCCAGTGCGAAAATACGGTCAGGACCTACGCCGCTCGAGGCGTGTTTCAGTTCCTTGATGTTGCCTGCCAAGTCGTATTGATATTGCTCGGTATAGCTGCGGGTTTTTGTGAGGTCCGTGCAACGAGGCGTGTCGTCCCAGGGAAGGTCCGGAGGGCGGTCGCACTCCCGTCCTGTCGCGGAGCGCAAACGATAGAGTGCGTCATACCGGAACTCACGGTCCAAGGCGTCGGAGCCCGCGACCGTGTTCTTGACTCCGCAGTCTGCGGTTCGGTCGTGGATCTGCAGAATGTTGCCGGCCAGATCGAAATCGTAGCCGAGTTCCTGCAGCGGCGCGCCCGTGGGCTGATAGACCAATTCCGAAGGGTGGTTGTACGGTTCGGTTCTAAGGTGCAGCAGGCGAAAGGTGAGCGGATCGTGGGCGCGCCGCGTCATCACCCCATTCCCGTAGGCGATGAGGATGCGTTGCCCTTTGGCGTTGTAGGCAATTTGTTCAACGAATACGTCGCCGTCCAACTCTACGCGATCCAGCGATCCAGCCCGGTTGTAGTGGGGCTTGATTTTGCGTCGCTGGCTCTCGACATCTTGCGGGTAGGTGAGGAGCTTGGTCCGTTTCAAGGCGTCGTAACTGACGCTGGAGGTGAACGCGGCTGGGTCCAGCGGAACAGCGGCGGGGGTGGTCCAATCCACCCGAAACGCGTCCACCTGCCAGGTGGCCGGTGACGGGCTGAACACGGCGAGGATGGCGGCGTCGCTCACCACGCGGCGCGTCTTTTCCAGCAGGCCGCCTTTGAAATCGTAGGCGTCGAAGGAGAGAACTCCCGCTTCATCGAAATAGCGCAACACTTTGCCCAGTCGATTCACGGCGCGGTTGCTGGTTCGCTCAGACGCTGGTTGGTTCGGGCTGCCGCCGTCGCCGTATTCCAGTCGTTCCCGCATCGTCAGGCTCTGCCCTGCACCGTCGCGAGCCCAGAGGCGGAGCGGCCGGTTTAGCGGGTCGGCGGCCTGCAATCGTAATGCGCCCTTGCTGTCCCTTTGCTCAATGGCAGCGCCCATCGCGTCTAAAACTGAGCTGCGCGCCCCGGCATCTATGCTCTCCACCCGTAGCGACCGGTTTGCTAAGTCGTACTCGTGTTGAAACGCCGGCCGTCCCAGAGCGTCGGTCACCTTGAGGACGTTACCGCGGATATCGTAGGACGTTTTGGTCGCCAGTTCCTGAATCGGCGGGAGTGGCAAACCCGGTCCAGCGGGCACGTCGCGATTACGCACCACGCCTTCGATGGTTCGGCCTAGAGCGTCAATGCGGATGCTGGTGGGCGTGTTCCAGTGGTGTCGGCAAGCAGACGATGTCGCTGGATGAGTGCGACCGGCGTTGTCGTTTGCGTCGTACGTGTAGGCTTCCCAAGGCGTGGGGTCGAACGTTTCCGGGTCGTCCAGATCCGGCGCGGCGAGCGTGCCGGGGACGCCAAAAATAACTCGCTGTTCGGAGCCATCGGGATTGCGCGTGCGCACCACATGTCCACGCGGATCGTAAAACATCGCGATCTTCTGGCCAGTATCGTGAGCTTCAGGTTCTGCGTAATCCCAGCCAGTGGAAAAGAATGGCTCGAACTTTTCCAACACCTGGGCCTTGTTGTCGTAGATCTGCCATCCGCTGACCACAACATTTGGTTTCGCCGCATTTGCATGGGACAGCCCCGTTAAATTACCGCCCGCGCCATCGCTCTGCTTCCGTGGCAGAACCGATTCGCCGCCGCCAAAATGTTCATCTCCGAATCGAATATCTTCCCCTTGGGTGCGCGTCTGCAGCAGCCGTCCGAAGCCATCGGAATATTCGACTGTTGTGATCGTCTGGTCGCGTTGCGGCAGAGGAACGTCGGTTTCGGTATCGTGATGGATCTGCCGGATAGAGCGGACGAAGATCGGCTGGCGATTGCCCACCGGACTGTCTTCAAATGCCCGGAAGCCGTATTCCATGCGCACGCCCGGGCGACTTTGGTCGCCTTCCGTAAGCGCTGCTCCTCGGACGAACGTACTTTGCAAAAGTCCTAGTGGAGAGAAGGCAAACAGGGTTTGATTGCCGTTTGCATCCATGATCTCCTTCGGCTGCAGTACGCGGTAATCATGAGTGGCCTGCATCGTTAAACCGGCAGCATCGGTGACTGTTTTGGGCAAGAGCTGAAACGCGTCGTAATCGATAAGCGTTCGATGGCCCAACGGGTTTACGGCTGCATCGTGCAGAGGATCCAGTGTCTCAAGAACCAAGCCTTTGCCTGCCGGATCGCTCTGGAAATCGTAGCGACGACGGCTGGTGTTGACGAAGTAGCCGCTGGGGTCAGCCGGGTCGGCACTTCCCGCGTGAAATGTGTAGCCGGCACGCCGCGGCAGCAGGGTGCGGAACTCCATCGGATACTCGGCAGTCCAGACGGGATTCCCAAGGGGCTCCAGGTACAGCGGAATCGCCGCGCCGTAGGCATCCTGCAGGATCTTGCCGGTCAGTACTAGACTCTCGGTTCGGGTGACCGCGCCGAACTTGCCGACTTGGCCTAGCGGCAGACCGACGAAGGCCGCACCATCGTAGAAGCTGAGCGTCTGCCCGATCACCTGGAGTTCGGCGCTTGCGTCCTTGATAGCCGCAATATCCAGCACACGTTTGCCGACCGTGTTCACCATCTCGTAACTGGTCGCCTTCGATGTCCGGGTGTGGATGTAAGCGGGCTGCGACCCAATGGGCTTCGCATAGGTGGTGATCGAACGGGTGGCCAAGTATGGATCAGCAGGTTTATCATCAGTCTTACGCCAACCGCGCGGGCAGGCAATCAGCGTCGTTGCCAGCGGCCGACCAAAGGAATCAAACCGGTCTGCGTCCTTCTCGTCCGTATAGCGAGTAAACGAAAATTGTGTCATCGGATCATCGCCGCGTTCCCACTGGGTGGTCCGTTGTGAGGTTGGATGCGGAAAGAAGATATGAAGGCGAGGAGCGTCCCCGGGCGCTGGGGGAGAGATCTCCTCCAACCCATAGCCGGATTCGCTCACCGTGTACGGGCGGTCTTCACGATCCGAGCCGTCCATCGCATACAGTTCGGTGCGGAGAATGCTCCCCCTTAAAGCCCGCAGAGCGTCGCGTTTAACGCGCCGGAGATCGGCAGCGACCGGAAGGTCGCGCAGGAAACGATTGACCGACTCGGTATGCTTTAGAAGTTGCGGATCACCCGACCAGTATTCATCTGATCGGTCCAACTCTTCCCAATCGCCGAACTCTTCGCCGACGGGACCCTGATGGAACCAAGTCTTGCTCCGGGTGGGAGGGGAGAAGTTCCGCTGATGGACCGGAGCAAAATCGACATCGGAGCCATGCAGTCCACTACCACCGTATTCTTCGAACGACTCGGTATCGCGCTGCTCCACCATTCCGAACCCGCGAAACTCACGTTCGGCACCGTCCCAGCATCCGTCATGGTAGCGGTATTCGGTGGTCAGCTTGCCCTTGGAGAAGTAGTCAATAACCTCCACTCGTGACACCACGTGTACAGGGAAAGGCAACGTGGTCTTCCAACGGGTTTCCGGATGTTTCTGATCGTCCAGATAGAAGCGCGTGGACGGCGCATAGTCGACTTTGGTGACGGCACCGATGTGATTATCCATCTGGTGAAGCAGGTAGGGCTTCCGGCCACCGGCAAAATCCAGGAAGAAGTAACGATCCTGGGACAAGCCATCGAAATCGCGAGTCCAGAGAACCCCGCCGATTCCATTGCCGAGAACATCAACGAGGCGTACCGCATCCATGTCAGAGACCGGCGGGGTGCCTGGAATCTCGATGGGATCGCTCCAGCGATTACCGCTCTGGTTCATCCAAAGGGTGGTCCTGCCGTCTTCCACATAGACGAGATCTGCCAAACCATCGCCATCCACATCTCCAATCAGGATGCGTTTGGGGTCATAGCCCAACGGGAACGTAGGGCTGTTTTCCATATGGATTCGTTTGCCCCAATCGCCCCGCCCCAAATTCGGCCAGTACTCGATATTCCCATCGTAGACAAGTGCAATATCCTGGAGTCCGTCGCCTGTAAAGTCGGCCCACTTGACGCGCGGGTCAGAGAAAGTAACATTTGGAAAGACTGCCAGCGCCTTTCGCTCTACAAAGCGCACGCCGTTCCAACCAACATGCGGATCATTGAAAAAACATTCCAGCCGACTTCCGGAGCGGATCGCGTCGGTCACGCCGTCCCCGTCGAGATCGACCATTTTGACCTCTGGATCCTTGAGGTTGAAACTCGGCGCTTTGCTGTAGCGCTGGAATGAGCGACTATCCCACATGCCGCCGAAACGGAGCGGGAAGTAACCGGACATCACGTCATTCGTCACCAGAAGATCCGTACGCCCGTCGCCATTAGCGTCGACAAACTGCACCGCGGGATCGGACAGTGCCAATCCGGCCGGGGCGTCGCGCATGAAGCGGGGCGCGTCGAAACGGCCCCCCCCCAGGTTGCGCCAGTAGCGCGCCGTGCCATTCATCTCCAGCAGATCGGGCAGTCCGTCGCCGAAGAGGTCCACCAGTTCCAGGTCCGGATTCGCGAGCGAACGGGCAGGCAAGCCGGAGCCATGGAGCGGGGAAAAATCGCGTCGTTGGGGCGCGAAAGCCGTGTAGCTGAACTCGAGAGGAGGCAGAGTCTCCGACCGGGCGCCGTCATGCCCCGTGACCTTGATCTGAGACAGCAGTGAGGCGCCGTTTGCGGGCAGGGGAAGCGTCCCAGAGGGCCGCTGGTCCAGATAGATCAAATCATAACTACGGACCAATTGGTTGGTTTCGGCATCGGTCCGAATGATGATACTGGTGCATCGCTTCCGGGTGCGGATCTCGAAGGCGGGTCGATATTCTGAGAAGGAATCGGGTCTGGAGGCGTAGACGAACTCAGCTGATGCCAAGTACTTTGTGCCGACCGCAGCGTCGTCGTAGTCCACGTAACTAATCCGTTTCAGGTAGAGTTGATCCCAGTGATGCGGGCCCGCTTCCCCACTGTCGCGTTCATACTCATATTCAATTCGGTTTCCAAAAGCATCTTCAGTGCGGGTCAGCTTCCAAGCGAAGACCTTCGTGCGGTTCGATGGGTCCGCGATGACAGCGGCGTCGGTCGGGAAAGACGCTGGCGTTCCGTAGAAGCTTACCAGCCCGTCCTTGCTCTGAACCTCCCAGTAGCTATTGGCGGGATCCCGATGAAAGAGAATTTGGGCGAACAGCCCTTCGGTGCGAGGTCGATAGTAGGTAACGTTTCCCACCTGCTTCAGCGCAACCAGATCCTCCGCGCCGGAGAGGATGAAGACATCCCTGCCGTCGTCGTAGCGGGGTACGCCTCTGGCTGTTTTGCGGCTTACGCCGGGAAGGCTTAGATTCCACCCGAGACCGAACGGGCTGTTTCCGCTACCTGTGCTGTACACCAAGCTGAGTTGAGGTTGAAAGCCATTGCGGCCCGGCGGCAGCGCAATTGGGATAATAAAATTTCCAGTGCCCGTGTGGAGATCCGGGGAGAATTTTTCTCCGATGCCCTGAAGGGCACCGCCCCCTTTGGGCAGGGATATATCTGGCCCGATTGCGATGAACTGTTGCCCGTTTATTCACGTCCTGAGGGACAGCCTAATGCAACGGACTATACCACGATGAGGAATTGTAGGTTGTACATGGATATCCACGAAATAATCAGTACTTTTCTGCTAGAGGAACGTGTTTGACGGCTTCCGTTCGCCGCACTCGTTGTCTTGTCTGCTTCACCTTTCCAAATAACCATGATTTCCGCCGCTATGGAACCACGGGGATGGCCGAACGCTTACGATCATTTGGGATCGACACGGCTGGCGGTGGATGATGCCGGGGGTGCGTGAGCCGGAGGGATTATGCGCCGTTTGGGGGAAAATTTCGCGGGATTCGACGTGGCCGTGCTATTCGCGTCCGGTGGAGTTGAGGTTGAGGTTTACCGGCAAGGAACGGGATGGGGGGAAGGGGCTGGATTATTTTGGGCGCGGTGTTTTTCGGGGGGCTACTGCAGACCGATGGTTACGCCGGTTACAGTAAAGCGGGCCGGAGCGCGGCGACGCACGCGCGGTGCTGGGCTCTTTTGAGGCGGCGCTACTGTATCGACGCGGTGAATTTGAATCCGCTCGACGCGGTAGCCAGCTGGTTTGTCGCGCGAATGGATGCAGACACCCGCCTCCCGATTGGAACTTCGGCAGGAAGAAGTCCGCGGCGATTGTCGAGGAGATTCACCAGAAGCTGTTGGCGGTGAAAGCAACGGTGCTGTCCAAGAGCAAGCTCGGTGAGGCCGTCGGGTACGCTCTAGGGCCGTGGCCGGGTATGACCGTATTCTTCGCCAGGGAGAAATGGAGCTGTCCATTAACTTGGCCGAGAACCCGATGCGGCCAATCGCCCTGGGAAAAAGAAACTGGATCCATATAGAAAGTGTGGAAGCCGGGCCGCCCGTGGCGGCGATTCTCTCGATTGTGGAGACTTGCAAACGGCTGAAAATTCCAATGCGCCAGTACCTGGCCGATGTCCTGCCGGCCTTGGCCGACCGCAAGACATCGGAGGTGGCTGGGCTTACCCCGATGGCTTGGAAGCTCCGTAGATCAGAGTAACCGGGCTCGATTGGCCGCGCAAGACTGCGGTTGGTCTAACGCATACGTTTGACGAACCACTCTATCTCCCAATATCGATAATTGGACGGAGGCGAAGGACGTGACTTTGACGTCCGCTAATATTACGGATTATGAGGAAATCCGATCCCTAGCTCAGGGCGAGCTCCAAAACCCGATCTATATTTCGGGTATGTCGGACAGGACTCGGCACCTGCGGAGCGTGCCTATCCACCCGAAGGGGCTGCGTTTGGCAACCAAATCGCTGTTAGGCGGCGCAAGATCGCCGAGACGGTTGGACTGCATCCACAAAAAACCAAACGTGCCGTCCGGTCTCAATACAAAACGTGGTGACATTGTGGTTACAGTTCGCGTGGGCTCCCGCGAAGCAAACAGATGAACTGTTGATTCCACCGGACAAGGGAACCTTAGGGAACAAAATCAACCTGACCCTACGTACTCTCACCAATCCCTTACGGACATCGCTTCGAAATTGGTAACACTTTTCGAAGCGGCCAAAACGACCGTAAGTCCAACATGATTAGTTGGTTGCGGGGGCATGATTTGAACATGCGACCTTTGGGTTATGAGCCCAACGAGCTACCAGGCTGCTCCACCCCGCACTTGTATACTACCAAGTCCTGTTACCGTTTGGCAACAACTGTTCTTACCAAAGATCACATTTTTTATCGATTGGGCGTACCATCGCATCCCCTGCCCTGCACTGGAACGCCTTATGAAACTCCGGCATGTTCTGCAACGTGCCAATCGCCCGAAATCGCCCTAGCGGGTGCGGATCCGTCTGCAACCGAAGCCGCGTCGACTCCGGACGCAACTGCGTCGCCCAGACCCGCGCAAACGCCAGGAAGAAGCGCTGATCTCCCGTGTACCCATCAATCACCGGAGCCTCCTTTCCCTGCAACGCCCGCTTATAGGCTCGATATGCCAACTTCAAGCCACCCAAATCTCCCAACGCCTCGCCCACCACCAATCGCCCGTTGTGCCGCAACCCCTCCCCTACGTCCAACGTGTTGAACTGATTAATCACGCACTCCGCCCGCGCCTCAAATTTCTTCCGATCCTCTGGCGTCCACCAATTCCGCAGATCCCCACTCGCCGCAAATTTCGAACCCTGGTCATCGAACCCATGCCCCATCTCATGACCAATCACAGCCCCTATCGCCCCATAATTGGCCGCCTCATCGGCTTCCATATCAAACATCGGAGGCTGCAAAATCCCCGCCGGAAAGGCAATCTCGTTCTTCGTCGGGCTGTAATACGCATTCACCGTCGGCGGCGTCATCCCCCAGTCATTCCGATCCAGCGGCTTCCCAATCTTGGCCAACTCATACATTCGAGCTGCCTCCGACGCTGACTCCAAACTCGCCACCAAATCCCCCCGGTCGATCTTCACCGCCGAATAATCCCGCCACCGGTCCGCATACCCAATCTTGGCCCGAAACGCATTCAGCTTATCAATCGCATTCTTCTTCGTCTCAGCCTCCATCCACGCCGATTCCTCCAACTGCTGCCGTAGCGTCACTCGCAAATTCTCGACCAGCGTATTCATCTGCGACTTCGCCGTCGGCGGAAAATGCTTCCTCACAAATGCCTCGCCCAACGCATCCCCCAACGTCCCATCCACCAGCGCCGTGCAAGTCTTCCACCGGGGCTGCTGCTCCTTCACCCCCGTCAGAACCGTGCCGCCAAACCGGAAACTCTCATCGACGAACGCCTTCGTCAAATAGGGCGCCCCCGCCTCGACCAACTTCCACCGCATCCATGTCTTCCACGTCGCCAGCGGCGTCGCCGTAAATTCCTTCTCCACCGCACCCAAGTACGCCGGCTCGCTGACGACCACTTGCGTCCCCTCTGGAATCCGGAGCGAACGGAACGACGCCTTCCAGTCGAAGGATGGCATCAATTCCATCGTCCCTTTCATGCCCAACGGGTTATACGTCGCGTTCGGATCCCGGCGCTGCACCAGGGTCAACCGTGGCTGCGCTAGCTTAGTTTCAAACGCCAAAACCTCTTCCGCCTGAGTCGCCGCCACACTCGGCTCCGCTCCGGCCAGCGTCATCATCTTCGCCACATGCACCACGAACTCGGCCCTAATCTTCTTTGAACGCTCATCGTCTCGGAAATAGAAGTCCCGCTCGGGCAGCGACAGTCCCGCCGCCCCGACCGACGCCACCGTCTCGCTGACGTTTTTCGCGTCTTGCCGCCCAAAAATCACCACCGGGCCAAAGGGCGAGTTCTTCTGAAACTCGACCAAAAGTGCCAGCAGGTCTTTCACCGATCCCACCCTGGCAACTTGGCCCAGTTCTCTTTCCAACGGCTTCAGACCTGCTTTCTCGATCGCTCCCGTGTCCATACACGCTGTGTACAAATCCCCGATCTTCTTGGTATTGCTCCCTGCCGGTGCCTTGGCCGCCCCAGCGGCTTCCAGCAGCACCTTCATCCGCTCGGTGTTCCCCTCCCGCACCATCGACATTACGCCCCAACCGGACTGATTTCCCGGAATCGGGTTCCGATCCATCCAAAGTCCATTGGCAAAACGCCAAAAGTCAGCACATGGCTTACAGCCTGTATCGATGCCCGCAACATCGATACCGCTCTTCTTTTGCCCCGGGAGCACCGGAATCAATAGCGTGGTCACCACGCCAAGGTGGAGGAAACGTCGAAAGTTCACAATCCCGAGTAGAGCACAATTAAGAGCTGATTTCTCCTACTCTCACCATCAATTTGCCGCGGTTCGCCCCACTAAATAGCCGATCCAACGCCGTCGGCGCGTTTTCCAACCCCATCACGACATCCGTCGCGAATTTCAGCTTCCCGGCCGCCACCCACTCCTCCACCTTCCCGAACGCTTCCGCCGCCCGGCCCAAATAATCCAGCACGATAAACCCCTCTATCCGGCCGCGCTGCATCAGAATGTTCGCCAGATTCTTCGGCCCATCGGGTACCGTCGTCGCGTTGTACTGCGAGATCATCCCACACAAAACCACCCGCCCCCGCAGCGCCAACCGGGCTAAACAGGCATCCATGATCTCCCCGCCCACATTCTCAAAGTCGACGTCGATCCCGTTCGGACACAACTCCCCCAGCCGCTTCCCCACCTTTTCACTCTTATAATCGATCGCCGCGTCGAACCCCAACTCCTCGACGATCCACTTACATTTCTCCGCCCCGCCCGCAATTCCCACGACGCGCATCCCCAAAATCTTCCCGATCTGTCCCACCAGCGATCCCACCGCTCCCGCCGCCGCCGAAACCACCAGCGTCTCCCCCGCCTTCGCCTGCCCCACTTCCAACAATCCAAAATAGGCCGTCAAACCGATGTGCCCGAACACCCCAAACCACTGCTCCGGCGTCACTCCCTTCGGCAGCAGGTTCAGCGCAGCTCCCGGCAATACCGCTCGTTCCTGCCAACCAATCATCCCCTGCACCACGTCCCCCACCCGCAAACCGGCGTCCTGCGACTCCTCCACCACCCCCACCGCGATTCCCCGCATCACCGTACCAAGCGGCACCGGCGGCATATAACTTTCCGTCGGCCCCGCCCAGATTCGGTTTGTCGGGTCAAGAGACAACATCAGCGTCTTCACCCGCACGCTTCCGGCCTCAACAGCCGGCAGCGGCACCTCCCGCCACGCTAAACAGTTCGCATCCAGCTTCTCTACCGGACGCGTTTCTAATACCCACCCGTGATTCGTCATTTGATTGGGGAAAAGGCCATCGGCCGCAACAGCGAATTCGAAATATTGGAAACGATCTCCGCGTCACTCCACCCGGGTGTCGCCTTTAGCTTCGTCCACTCGGGGCTCGAAACGAACTTGCTCCAATTCGCCTCCCGCGCCGCCAAACTGTCGTACCAAAGTAGATACGTCAAATTCGGCTGCTTCTCGCCGATCACCGTCTCCCCGAAAAACACTGGCATCAGCCCCGTCTTCTGGAAAATCGAGATCTCGCCCTCGTTGAACATCCGGATCTTGTCGGCCAACGTCGAAGCGTCGTCGCTCTCATATGTCCGCAGTTCAAACAGCCGCGTCCCCGTCGCCGGAGGCGGAGCCACGACCCCGGGGAACCCAGCAAAGCCCTTCAAGATTTGCGTCGAATACCGCACAAACCGTTGCCCCGGCGCTTTGTTGAACGCCGCCAGCTCAGCCTGAAACTTCTTCTCCGCACCCAACCGATTCATTCCGTCTTCCAGAGCGGCAAACGACGGATAGCTTTCTAACGTCAAAAAGTACGGAGTATCCGGCCCGATGAACGAGGTAAAGAAGCCCAACCCCTGCGCTCCGGCCCGTTCCAGCGCCGGCTTCTTCGAAACCTCCATAAATTTCATCAACCCCGCGCCCATCGCGTCGCTGCTATTCCGGAGCTGGTACCGCCGCAGCACCAACGTCTGCGGTGGACCTACCGCCGCTTGGGCCGCCAACGCACCCGCCGCCATCGTCGTCGCCATCATTTTCCGTCTCGTCATTGCCTTCCATCCTATCGCTTTCGCATCGCGCCCAACAGCGCTTCCAGGTGGCTCAAGTACTTCTCCAGCGCCTCCCGCCCCTCCTCGGTCAACACGTACTCACTCCGAGGCTTCCGGTTCTCGAACGTCTTCGTGCAAGCGATATACCCCGCCTCCTCCAACTTCCGCGCATGCACGCTGATGTTGCCATCCGTCGTCTGCAAAAGCTCCTTCAGCGCCGAAAACGTCATCGAACCGCTCGCCGCCAACGCGCTCACGATCCCTAGCCGCATCTTCTCGTGTATCAGCCCTTCCAGCGCCTGCGCTTCCCGATTGGCCACTACAGCCAACTCGTCCAACACCGGCCTAATCCTTTCTGCCGCTACTCTATCCACCGTACCTCCTCGCGATCCACCAGCCGAATCCAATATGCAATCCCCCAAACCCCGCCGCCAACAGCCAATTCCCGGTCTCCATCGGCACTCCCAACGCCACCGCCCCCAGCACCATGAAGCACAAACCCATCATCGGCACCACCTTCACGCTGAACGCCCCCGCCGTCACCACCCCCGCCCCG
>JANXMS010000210.1 GCA_025354525.1 Acidobacteriota bacterium | reverse complement strand
TGCTTGCCGATCTGCACGCCAAGGCGTTGGCGGATCTCGGGTGTCAGACGGCTGGGAAAGCCGCGGGGTTTTCCGGCCGGTCGTGAAGAACTGCCGGTCTCCCGCTTGGTTTTCCATATTCTCTCGGCCCAGGCCCGGCTTACTTGAAAAGTCGCCGCCAATTTCTTCAGGCCAGTATTCCCGCTCTCATAGGCGGCAACAAACTTCGAGCGCAAATCGTCTGAGTAGGCTCGTGCCATATCCGTGCGTCGTCATAATTTCCAGAGCACCTCCATTATGTCAGGATTTGCTCTATTTGCTCGACCTCGACAGCAACGGCTACCTGACCACTCGGGACTGGGAGGTTTATCAGGCGCGGCGAGCGGCGCGGAATACCGTGCTGGCGATTCAACCAAGCGGACGCGGCGACCTCTCGCATACGGCGGTCCGGTGGCGGATGCAGAGGTTTCTGCCAAACGTGCCGTCGCCGCTTCTCGATCAGGGGGTGTTGTATTTAGTGAAAGACGGGGAATCTTCACATCGCTCGACCCGAAGACGGGCGCGATCCTGAAGCAGGGGGCAATTGACGGGGGCGTTGGATACTTACTACAGCTCTCCGGTGGCGGCGGGAGAGGTGTATGGGAGACGGTGGCGACGGTGGAGATGGACGAGCCGATGTTTGCGACGCCCGCGGGTTGTGGACAACCGGATGTTCGTCCGGACGCGCGGGGCTCTGTACTGTTTTGAAGGAGATGTGTATTTATTTAGTCAGAACGAGACGGCGACGGTGTTGCGGGCAGGAGCGCAGTGGGAGACGTTGGCGACGGTGGAGATGGATGAGCCGGTGTTTGCGACGCCCGCGGGTTGTGGACAACCGGATGTTCGTCCGGACGCGCGGGGCTCTGTACTGTTTTGAACGAACGGTGTTGCGGGCGGGAGCGCAGTGGGAGACGTTGGCAACGGTGGAGATGTATGAGCCGGTGTTTGCGACGCCCGCGTTTGTGGACAACCGGATGTTCGTCCGGACGCGCGGGGCTCTGTACTGTTTTGAAGGAGAGTAGAGCCTCTCCCGGAAGAGAGGCTCTACGAGTTGGTTGGTTTAGAAGTAGTACTTCAGACCAAATTGCATGTTACGGGGACCGACGCCACTCCGTAGACCAGTGATCTGGCCGAAGTTGACGGCCCCGAAAGAAGCGGCCGGGTCACCGAACATCGGAGTGTTGGTGAAGTTGGTCGCTTCGATGCGGAACTCGAGGCGATGCCCTTCCTTCACAGTGATGCTCTTGAGCAAGGCCGCGTCGAGGGTTTTGATGCCAGGAGCGCGGTAGTTCAAGTTGCGGGGGGCCGTACCAGGTACGTCAGCCAAAGGCTGCGAGAACGCCGCCGGGTTGAAGTACGAGTTGATTCGGTCCTGAACCCGACCGGTGGTGCTGGGGTCGCTGAGCAGGTTCGGGCGTTGGGTACCGTCCCAGATGGTGCCACCGGCTTGCGTGACCTGCAGGGGGCTGCCGCCTTGCATCAGCAATATGCCGCTAACATCCCAGCCGCCGACGAACCAGTTGGCGACCCGATTCATGCCCGAGCCAAAGGCGCGGCCCTTACCGAACGGAAGTTCGTAGGAGCCGGTCATGACGAAGCGATGGGCGACATCGTGCGAGGACAGCGACTTCTCGCCGCGCAGATCCCATATATTCTGGAGCGCCGTGGATCCGCCGAGCCAGGAAAGGTTTCCAGAACTGTGCGAAACGTCGTCGAGCATCTTGGACCAGGTGTAGTGAGTCAGCAGGGTGAGCCCTTGGCTGAAACGCTTCTCCACTTTAAGCTGGAGGGCGTGGTAGCTGGAACTGCCCCGGGCCGGTTCCGCTTGGCCGACGCTGGTGCCGTCAAAATGCGGCATCGGACGAAGGGTGCGAACCCGGGTGACCGTGGGTTGGCTGAGGGCGGAACGGGGATCGGTGATCTGCCCAAAGAAGGGGTTGGGGACGAGCGCGTTGAGCGCAGTCCGTCCGAGGCCCCAGTACTGCGGGGAAAGCGGAGACAGCGTCGTGACCGGCATGAAGAGGTGGGTACCGCGGCTGCCGGTGTAGTTCATTTCCAGCACGGTCTGCTTAGGCAGTTCGCGCTGAATGGAGAGGTTCCACGAATGGTATTCGGGGTTCCGGTTGTTGTCGCGAACGATGGTGCCCGTACCGAAGCCGAGCAGGGTATTGTCGCCCTGGCTGCGGCCGGGAGGAAGCTGGACTCCGTTCGGGAACGGGTTGCTCAACTGCGAGTTGAGGGTAGCGTTCGAGTCGAGCGACCAGATGGACGGGGAGTTGATGGTGAAACCAGTGCCGGGCCGGCCGAAGACGGTAGCGCGGGAGAGGGTATAGAAGAGGCCATAGCCGGAGCGGATGGCGGTCTTCGGATTGAGGGCGTAGGCGAACCCGATGCGGGGCTGCCAGTTGTTCCGGTCAGCGTCGAACGGCGAGCGGTTCTTGTCGTCGACGAACTTGACGACGCCGCGGGTATCGAGGCCGGGGACCTTAATAGAAGACTGGGCGTTGAGATCCCAGTAGCTGTAGCGGTTCTGCTGTTCCCAGCGCGGGACGTCAAAGTCGTACCGAACACCGAGGTTGATGGTGAGTTTGCTTGTGATCTTCCAATCGTCCTGGAAGTAGAACCCCCAATAGGCTGAGCGAGAGAAGGCTTTCGGTTCGATTTGGTATTCGCTGCCCGTGGTCCAGCCAAGGAGCATCGTGGCGAGGCCATTGCCCTGGTTGCCGGGGCAAGTGAAGCGGTCGGCGCAGGTGGCTTGGCGGCCAAAGTTAAAGCGACCGGAAGGGTGGCCGGGTTGCAGGTAGTCTAGACGGTTGTACCGCCGTTCCCCACCAGCCTTGATGTTGTGGCCACCGACCGTCTTCGAGACAAAGCCGGACCAGTGATGGACCGCTTCTTGACGGTCCATAATCCAATAGCCTTCGGTGCCGAATTCGCGGAAGCCTTCGGGAGCGAAGCGGGGGAAGACGAGGTTCGTGGCGTTGTCCTTGACGTTGGCGGCGAACCCGAGGGTGCTGGGGTCGAACTTGTCAAAGAACGGATTGCGGCCAAAGTTGGAGTAGGTATAGCCGTAGCGGAACACGAACAAGGTGGTGGCATTGGCGACATGGGTGAAGTCGCCCACCATCGATTGGGTGCGGGTGAAGCTTGGGCCACCCGTGAAGTAGGAGGGGTTCCCCTCGCCGAACAAGTTCGGGTTTGTGCCATCGCCCATCGCCTTGCTCCAACGTCCGCTCAGACGGTTGGACTGGTTAAAGTTATGGTCGCCCTTCAAGGTGATCTGGTGACCGGTACTTGGATTGACCCCTTGATTGAACCAGTTGTTGGCGTTGGTGAACGCCGCGCCAGCCTGGTTGGGCTTCGGCAGGAACGCTAGCGCTTTCACGGCCAACGGGTTCATGCGGGACGCCGGGATGATGTTGCCAGCCAGGGGCTGGCGTTGGAGGTTGCCGGCGGCGTTGGTGAAGGTGTTGTAAGGATCGTAGACCTGCATCAACTGGCCCGCGGCATTGAAGGTTTTCGAGAAGTCGCCGACCAATTGCTCGCCGGTCGGCAAGCTCGCCTGTTGGCTCGTGGGGCTTTCCTGCTTGGTGTACTCATAGGCACCGAAGAAGAAGGTTTTGTTCTTGATGACGGGTCCGCCGATGACGCCACCGTACTGGTCGCGGCGGAAGGCAGGGATGGCGCGACCGGCGCGATTGGCGAACCAGTCGTTGGCGTTGAGCGCGGCGTCACGCATGAAGTAGTAGCCGGTGCCGTGCAGGCTGTTGGTGCCGGAACGGGTGACCATGTTGACGACGGCTCCGCCGGTTTGGCCGTATTCGGCCGAGAAGAAGTTCGTTTGCATTTTGAACTCCTGGACGACGTCGACCGAGGGGGAGAACTTGAGGTCGGTGACTCCGGAGTTCTGTTCAACGGTTGCAACCGTGGCCCCGTCGACGAGGACGTCGGAGGTGGAGTTGCGGGAGCCGTTGGCGCTGAAGTTGGTATTGTTATCGCCACGGCGACCGCCGGAACCGACCACACCGGGGGTGAGGTAGGCGAGACTCATGGAGTTCCGAGCGAGGTTCGGGAGCTGCAGGATGTACTTGTTATCGATCACCTGTCCGAGATTGGAGATGGTGGTGTTAACGAGCGCGGCGGAACCGGAGACCTCGACGGTGGAGGTGACATCGCCGACCTGCAACTGAGCGTTAAGGGAGCGCTGTTCCTGCACGGCCACGCTGAAGGCTGTGCTGGCATATTTTTTGAAGCCGGCGGCTTCGACGGTTAGGGAATACTTCCCCGGGGGCAGGGCGGTGACGACGAAGCGGCCGGAAGCGTCGGCAACCGAGCGGAACGTAGTTCCACGGTCTCGATCGGTGACGAGGACTTTGGCTGCTCCGACGACGGCGCCGGATTCATCGGTGATAAGGCCATTCACGCTACCGGTGAACGACTGACCCAAAAGGCTTGACGCGAGCCAAAAGGCAAAAAGCGCTAGGCAAGCAACTCTGCTTTTTTTCAAATAGACCTCCAATTGACCGTTTGCTCATGGAACATTAACGATATTAAGATTCTATCGGAAATGGGCCTCCCCTTGTAAATTCTCCTGTTGGGCTTGTGGCGCAGCCCAAGCGAAGGATGAAAATCGGTCGGGACCTGAGCGATTCTGGTAGCGGTTGCGGACGGGGGCACGCAAGCGAGTAGGCGGGGTGGGTACGGAATCGGAAATGCCCGACGGCGACGGCGTAGTCGTAGGGGACTTCGAAGCTCTTTTGCTCGCCCTTCGGGCAGACCTTGCCGGTGACAAAGGTCTTCGTGAGTTTTCCTTCGAAGACCTGCTCGGTGGCGCCGCCGCCAGGAGGAAATTTAAAGTTCGCGTGGCCGGGGGAGAAACCCACGATATGACCAGCGGCGTTGATTGTTTCCTGGACGAAGCAGAGCTTGCCCTGCTCGGCTAGCTTGTTCAATCCGAAGCTATCGGAAATTTGCGCGGGCGCGAGTTCACGGTCTGTCAGGAGAACGACCGTGTCGTCTTTCGTCTTGTCAAAGAAGGCAGGGACGGCGTAAGCCTCGGCCCGGGTGACGGGACAATCAAAGGCGAGCAGACGCGGGGCTGGGATCGCAGCGGCAGGAGTTAGCCAACCACCCGACGCGGAAGGAATCGGGGACTTTTTCGCTTTCCTGTTGCCGCGCGACCGTGAAATCCCGAGTCAATCCGATGGCGCGGAGGCGCTGGAAAAACGCCGACCAGCAAGCCCGACCGGTGGAATCGGGGACGGGAGACGACGCGGGAAACATCCGTTACGATCTACGTAGTTTGATCGAATTGCCCTGTCTACGAAAATCGGGTCGAGTGGCCGGGATTTTGGCTCGGCCACCCTCCCACACCCCCGGACATGCGGTTTTCCGCATCCGGCGGTTGAACCCGGCGGCGTTAGGTCACCGCAAGATCGGATGGC
>JANXMS010000209.1 GCA_025354525.1 Acidobacteriota bacterium | reverse complement strand
GACTTGCCACCGGCGGAGGGTGCTCCCGTGGCTTCATGCCCACTGTCGGCGGGCTCGTAGCCGACCTGGGATGGCACAATGCGCTAAATCCTGGGGCTTGGGGCAAAGCCCCATCTCAACCAACGCCCAGCGGCAGATGTTGAATTCACATCAAAGCACCTGCTGATGGTGCTGCAAAAGTAATTCTCGTTAGAAGCGGTTCCTAATTGTCGCCCATCATTCGCGCTTGCGGAAGCGTTCCGAATCCTAGTCCGGCGTTGCAACGCCATCCGTTAAGAATCGGGGTCGTGGATACGAACCATCATCCCGGCCTGGGCAAGGATGTTTCTCCGGTGGAGTTTCAAAAAGTGGAGGCGATTCGGCGTTTAAGAATTCGGCCCTCCAAAGCCGCAAATCCAATCGAAACCTAACAGCTTCTGGCCGCTCTTCAGCACCCGCAACTTCCGCGCCTGTATACTACTGCCGTACTCCCACGTCTCCCGCCACCGCCCCGCCCAAGAATCCGTCCCAACGGATCGATCCCCGCATACTCCGTCCTCGAAACCACCTCCCCGCCCCGCTGCGGCCCGCGAAGCTGTCTGGTAGCCCGCCATCATCCATAAATGTTTCGCATGGCGCTGGCCAGCCCGCGGCTATGTTTGTTGATTAGCGGCCTCCATCTCAATAGAATCAATGGTTTCCGTAGCGCCCTGCGAGCCTTTAGCATGATTTCGGGGGCCCTCCGCAGCGCAAATTCCAAAAACGCTGGGAAATTGGCCCAAGCTTGGAGGCGAAAGGTCCCGAAACCCGCTAATCAAGTACCTGCTGCTCATTTCAGCTTGCCCTACCGCGCGGCGGTAGGGGGAATGATCAGCCCGACAGTATGCAGCGGTCGTTGCGTAGGCTTCGCAAGACCAGCCACCTGTCGAAGCGGTGTTTCTCGACCGGACGAAGGCTACTCCGGGCGCGGCTGGCTCAATTGATCGAGGGCAAGACCGTCTGATCGGGGCGCGCTCAACGATCATCGTTGCACGACGAAGCGGACAAGAAAGTTTTCGACTCGGTAATCGTAGTGACGGATCGTCGCGTACTCGATCAGCAGCTCCAGAACACCATCCACCAGTTCGACCACAAGCAAGGCGTCGTGCAGAAGATCGATGAAGACACCCGGCAACTGAAGCACGCGCTGTGCATCTTGATCCCTATCCCAGTCGCTTGGCTCGAGAGATTTTGTTGCGAAAAAAGACGATCAAGAGAATCCCAAGCCCGGTCAGGCCAGCAGATGCGGGTTCCGGAACCCCGTCATCGAGCACCAAGTTAATCAGAACTCCCTGCTGGATCGATGTCTGAGTATAGGTTCCGAATACGTTTGCAAAATAGGCGGACTCGGTAATTAGCGGTGGAGGATTCGAAATCGACCTCCGAAACGATATCCAACCGGTGACGCTACTGTCCGGTTGGAGATTCATTGAAATTGAGTACGACTGTATGCCGCCAAACGTGAAGTCCCCCACGCCATCATGCCTTATGCCGTCGATCACGATATAGCCTGATGCCCAACCGGTGCCAGCGCCGAAATGGATGAGTCCCGGACTAAAAGAATTGGGACATCCAAAGTCTCCTCCTATATCGCCCTGGAGGTTAATACCAGAAAATTGCATTCGCGATGAGCCGTTCAACGAACCCTGGCACGTAAAGGTCGCGGTGATGGGCGTCCCGTACACTAGAGTCGCGAACGCGGCGATTACTAACGGCGTACTGAGCAGTTGGATACGCATCGCTTATCTGTACCGCGAATAGAGAATCAAGTCAAGCCGCGGCAAAGTAGCCCCAAAGAAGCCAAAGCAGCCGCCCGCAAAAGGCATAAACGACTTTGCTGAATCCGACCGCAAAATAGTATCTGATTGGCCGCATGACTTCCGAAAGCGGTTGGTCGACGCCGAAGAACTACCATCCATGTGTTCCTGGAACCGATCACGAGGTTCTTGGTTCCGGATACCATTTGTCTCCTCCGCAGGGGCGGAACAAGAAAGGAGGCCCTGGCGCGTCGGCGCTCCCAAATACTCCTCGACACGTTACTAGTGCTGAGACCGCTTGAATGGGTTCCATTAGTATCCAAGCGTTTTTCGTGCGGTTTTTCGTAATTGATTAGCGGCCTCCGGTTCAATAGAATCAATCGTTTCCGTAGCGTCGCCCGACGCCTGTGGCATGATTGCGAGGGGCTCTCTGCGGCACAAACGCCCAAAATGCTAGGAAACTGGCCC
>JANXMS010000208.1 GCA_025354525.1 Acidobacteriota bacterium | reverse complement strand
CCCAGCTCAGGGCCCCGTCAATGCATGCGCTTGTCGTCGATCTCGCCGAGGCTCTATCCCCCTTCCTCTCTCCCGACATTGCTCCGGATCTCTTCAGACGTCGCGGATTTGCCCTCTGTTAAGGCAAGACTTGCTATAATCTTCGCGCAACGCGGTTCGCTCGCTTTGTTCCCCGCAGCGAAGGGAATTCGGGTACAGGCGACCGGGCTCGACTACGCGACGCTCGGGAGTCTGGTCGTCGTCGACCAAGCCACCCTTTGGAAGGAAGTACGCTTTTGCTGTTACGGTAGAACGGTGCGCCGTTTCTCAAAACGATTGATCACTTATCCCCTGCTGGCGGTCGCAGGTGTGGTCATCCTTGTCGAAGAAGCGCTCTGGCACCTCTCCGGCCTCGTCGCCCTCCTCGGCAAGCTTCCCTTCTTTCACGCCGTCGAAGACTGGATTCGCCGAGTGCCTCCCTGGGGGGCCCTGGCCCTGTTCGGAATTCCCTCGGTTTGCTTGGCACCCATCAAGTTTCTTGCGCTTTACTGGGTGGCGGGGGGACATCCGATCCTCGGCATCGGGACCATCATCACAGCCAAGGTAGCGGGCACCGCCGTCGTCGCGCGCCTATTCCAGTTGACGCAGAGGCAACTACTCACCATCGGGTGGTTCCGCTGGACGTATGAAACTTTCATGCGCCTCCGCAGTGCGGCATATGGACTTTGGTGGGGGTCGGCGGTCGGTCGGCTCTGGCGCCGTATCCGAGAACGAAACCGGGGTTTGATCCGCCGCCGGTGGGACGCGATTCGGTTCAAACATCGAACTAAGTAATTTGACCAAGGCCATTTCGACTGCAAATCCGCCCCTATTTGAGCGAGTAAGCCTATTCTGTCTAACCCCCCGTAGCAGATAGAGTAGTTCGGCCGGCAAGTATTCAAACCCAGTGCTTTAGAGCGTCCAAAAGCGAAAGCGCGGAGTTATGCCTGCACATCGATTCAAAGTACCCATGGGAACCATCTCGCGCCTATTTCGCAGTCAATACAGTACTTGATTAGCGGGTTTCGGGATCATTCGCCTCCCGATTTGGGCCAGTTTCCTGGCGTTTTGGGAGTTTGTGCCGCAGAGAGCCCCTCACCATCATGCCACAGGCGTCGCGCGACGCTACGAAAACGATTGATTGTATTGAACCGGAGGCCGCTAATCAATTACTAAATACAACTTATCCACCAACTGGCTCTCGCTCCTCGCTCCCGGATGCCGGGAGCTTTGCGAAACAGGGAACTTTCTGTGACCAACTGGACGATCCCTTCGTCCCCTGTCGAATCGAGCGGACTAGAACTGGAGCCGAAGCCCCAGTTGCACCTGGCGACTACCGCCGTCAGCGGAGCTTCCAATTCCAGCGTTCGTAATCTGCCCAAACGTCGCGTTCCCAAATCCACCGTCCGGATTGGGGTATTGCGGCGTATTCGTGAAGTTGTAGCTCTCCACGCGGAACTCGAGCTTGAACCGTTCCGTCAGCACAAAGCGCCGGAACAGCGACAGGTCGACGTTCGCAAAACCCGGGCCCTTGAACGCGTTGCGTCCCACGTTGCCAAACGTATTCGGAGCCGGCACCGCAAATACGTTCGGATCAAACCACGTGGGTTGATTCCGCCCCGTAGCGCGGAAGTTAATCACCCCAGCCACCGGCAAACCGCCCGATCCGACGTAATTCGGATTGTTCGCATTGCCCGGAGCGTTCAGCGTCGCATTGGGGGCCGAAATATTGAGCGATTGGCCCGTCATCAGCGCCAGAAGTCCCGTAACCTGCCAACCACCGAGGATGTGGCCAGCCGGTCCGGAAGTCGCAAATCGCTTCCCCTTGCCGAAAGGAAGCTCCCAAATGTAGCTCTGGTTGAACATGTGCCGCCGGTCAAAGTCAGACGCCGAACGCGACCGACCCGGGTTGATGTAGTAAGAAAATCCACCGTTGTCGTTGGCGACGTCGATCGCCTTCGACCACGTATATGCCGAAGTCATCGAGAAACCGCCAGAGAACCGACGATCAAACTTAACCTGCAAGGAATTGTAGGAGTTCGACGTCCCGATGAATCGGAAATTGGTGTCGGTATCGCGGCGGAACTTCGACCAAAGCGGACGACCGTCGCGGCCAGCGCCCAGAATCAGCCCGGGATTGGCGTTGAATACAGTCGGGATCCGGGTGCCGTGATTGCCGACGTAAGCAACGTCCAGCGTGAATTTGCCCGGGAGAGCGCGTTGCACGGCGAGATTCCAGCTTTGGATGTAGCCTTCGTGAAAGTCGAGCGGGATCACGTCATAATTTTGGTTCGGGGCATTGGTGATGATGCCGTTTGACGGGACATCGAACGGGAGCGGAGCGGGAAGACCGTTGGCCATGCGTCCGGCGGCCACGAACGAGTTAGCCGAATTGAAGGCATTATTCTGCCGCACCGGAAAGTTATAGGCGTAGCCGTTATCGGCATAGGGAATGTAACTCAGGCCATAACCGGATCGGATGACCGTCTTTTCGTTCATGCGGTAGCTAACCCCGAAGCGGGGCGCGAAATTGGTCTTGTAGTTCTTCCGACCTAGGTTACTCGGGTTGTTCCCCACGCCCGCCACAATCAACGAGTTCGTGTTGATGTCGTAGTTGGAGAAGCCGCCCTTCAGTCGCGGGGTGGCCGGAGGGTACAGTTCATGCCGGACGCCGATGTCCACCGTCACCTTCTTCGAGATCTGCCACTTGTCCTGGACGTAGGAGAAGAGCGGAAACTGAACATATTCCGGAAACGCCGATAGCAGGTCGCGGCCATAGTCGTTCGGTTGGTCGAGCAAGAAAGCGGCATAAGCGTTTGCGAAGCCTTGGTTCGGGTCGCCGTTGCGCCCGGTCTGGCCCGAGCGGAACCGGTATTGACCGCGCAGGGAATAAACCTGCGTTTGCAGAAGCCCGTCGCGGTTGAACCGGAAGTCCACTCCGAACTTGATCGTGTGTTTGCCGGTGGTCTTGGTCCAGTTGTTGACAAAGTTCCAGTTGGTCTCAAATCGAATCCACGGCAGCGAGAGCGAGTAGCCTACGACAGGATTCGAGAACCCCTGAATGTCGATGTTAGTGAGGCCCGAGGTAAGATCGGATATGTTCACTCCGCGGATGCCGACCGCGTCAGATGCGTTAGTACCGTAGTCAGTGGCGTAGGCGTCGTTCCGGTATCGGTTCAGGCCTACGCGAAGTTCCGTGATCAAGGTGGGGGAGATCACCCGAGTCGCGTTCAAACCCGCCGAGAGCGTCTTCGTAACGCCGGTGCCCCCGAATCCGCCATTGGCCGGGCCGCCCGGTGCCCCGTACTGCGGCGGATCGGTGATGGTCGGCTTCTGATAGGAAGTGCGGACGCTGACGCGGTTGTTCTCGTTGAAGTTGTGGTCCACCTTGGCATCGAAGCCGTCCGTGTCCTTTTTGCGAACCGTGCCGCCCTCGAAGTTTACGCCGGTCGTGTTGATGGTAGTGGGCGCGGGCAGCAGCGCGTTCAGCCTGGCCGCGATCGGCGAGATCCGCGCAGTGGGGATAATGTTGCCGGCAAATGGCGCACGCCCCGTGCCGTCGGGGTTGCCTGTGGCCGGATCGTAAATCGTCGTCGGAGACTGCGAAAGATCGCCCATCCGGAACGCCGTCGTCGGAATCGTGAACCGGTTCCCCTTGCCAAGGCGATCCCGGATCCCAAGGTAATCGGCAAAGAAAAACGTCTTGTTCTTAATGATCGCGCCGCCAAACGTACCCCCGAAGTAGTTGTACGTTATCGGAGGCTTGATCAGCAGATCGGTACGCCGAGCCGCCAAAGCGCTCACGCGGTTGAACTCGTATAAGCTGCCGTGAAAGGCGTTTGTCCCAGACTTGATCGTGACGTTCATCACGGCCCCACCCGCGCGACCCATCTCGGCCTCGTAGTTCGACGTCGTAATGTCAACGGTCTGAATCGCCTCGGCCGGAGGAATGTAGGCCGTCAGCAGGCCGGTCCGGTGGTTGTTGTCAACGCCTTCAAACTGAACGTTATTTGCCAAACGCGACTGGCCGTTCACGCGCGACTGCATCGAGTCGTTCGAGTTGAAAAATTCAGAATGGTTGCGCTGCGCCCGCGCCGCGCCGGGTACAAGATTCACAAGTCCCTGGAAATTCCGGTTCTGCGTCAACGGCAACTCGGAAACCTGCCGTTGGTCCATACTGCGACCAGTGTCGGTCCGGTCCGTTTGCAGCGCCGGAGCTTCGGCGGTTACTTCAATCTGTTCGGTGATCTGGCCCGGCTGTAGCTGGAAGTCAATACGGGTGGTCGAGTTGATTGTCACATCCACCCGTTCGCGGACCGACTTACGAAAGCCCGCGAGTTCCACCGAGACGGTGTAGAGACCGGCCGGCAGATTGGGAAAGGTGTAATTACCAGACTCAACCGATTGCACCGAACGAGTCAGGTTCGTGTTGAGTTCGAGAACGGACATTTTGGCGTTCGGCACCAGAGCGCCAGACGCGTCGGCGACCGAGCCGAGAATCGTGCCATTCAGCGCCTGTCCGTAGGAAGCAAACGCAAGGGCACTCGTCAGGAAACACAGACGAAAGGGAACCATGATAGACAACTCCTGTTGCCGGGTAGTTTATCAGATCCAAGCCATTCGCCACTCTTGACAATTTCCTTATCAAATTATGACAACTTTTCGAATCATTTCCGTTTACACTGAACCAGTCTGTAAATTACCTATCCAGAGTGTCGCGATGCGAATCAGCCAAATTACCAGAGCCGCCATCCTCTCTCTGCCCGTGGCCGCTCTCAACCCTGTACCTGAATAACGAACCCACCGCAGTGCGCGCCTCCGGGCACACCCGCTTCACCGGACCCACCAGTTCGCAAGCCATTGCCCTCAGCGTCGTCAACCCCGTCGCGAATCGCGTCAGCTTCTTCGACGTCCGCCTCGGCACGAACCAGCGTATCGCTGAAGTAAGCGTCGGCACCGAACCCAACAGCATCGCCATCACTCCCGACGGAACCCGAGCCTTCGTCGCCAACACCGTCAGCGGAACGGTCACCGTCAGGAACCTCGACCGCACCGTCGCCCCCTTCGGCACCATTTCCGTCGGTACCGAGCCTTATGGCCTCGCCCTCACTCCCACCGCCCAAAAGCTCTACGTCGCCAACGCTCGCTCCAACAGCGTCACCGTCATAGACACCCCCAACTACCGCGTCCTCAAAACCATCACCGACGTTGGCTTCGAACCGCGAGGCATCGCCCTCACAAACTCCGGCGGCACCGGCACCGATACACTCGAAACCGTCTACGTCACCCAGTTCCTCGCCCTCCCCACCGCCGCCGACAAAATCGACGGCACCGACGAATCCAAAAACGGCCGCGTCACCATCATCTCCGCCGCCTCGGATACGATCACCGGCGAAATCGTTCTCAATCCCATCGCTGACACCGGCTTCGCCGCCCCCGTCGCCGCCGACTTTAAGTTCGTCACCGGTGCCTACCCCAACCAACTGAACAACATCGCCATTCGCGGTCGGTTCGCTTTCGTCCCTAGTGCTGAGACCGCTTGAATGGGTTCCATTAGTATCCAAGCGGTTTTCGTGCGGTTTTTCGTAATTGATTAGCGGCCTCCGGTTCAATAGAATCAATCGTTTCCGTAGCGTCGCCCGACGCCTGTGGCATGATTGCGAGGGGCTCTCTGCGGCACAAACGCCCAAAATGCTAGGAAACTGGCCC
>JANXMS010000198.1 GCA_025354525.1 Acidobacteriota bacterium | reverse complement strand
ACACGTTGGGTTCGTTACCGTTCCAACTGTAGCCTTCGCGAATGAACTGATTGATGGCGTTCCAACCGTTTTCGTAGGGACCGGACGCGGTGGCCGTGGCGGGAGTTTTCGCGACCACTTCGCGCCAGAAGAAGCCCATCAGGTCCGGCTTCTTCGGACCGGTCATCATGCCGCAGGTGAGGAACAGCTCCGGCCGTCCATCGTTGTCGAAGTCGGCCGCGTCGGCGGACCATCCCCAGCGCCCCATTTCGAGGCCGACGGCAGCGGTGGAAAACTTACCGTTGCCCAAGTTTCGAAACAGCGAGTTGCCTTTGGTATGGCCGTGCCAGGCGGCATCGAACTTATAAGGAAATTTAGGATGGCGAACGAGCTTCTGACCGACGGCGGTCCACATGTTGGCGACGTAGAGATCGGGGCGGCCATCGCCGTTTTCGTCAAACCAACAGGCGCTCATCCCGGGTCCGATATCTTCGACACCGGCGGCGGCGGCCACGTCGCGAAACTGGCCGTTTTTGTTCCGGTAAAGGTTGTTGCGACCGAAATCGTTGGCGACGTAAAGGCTCGGCCAACCCGAGCCATCGTAGTCACACCAGGCGGGAGCGAAGCTGTAACGATCGTTGTTTTCCTGGAGGCCGGAGGCGGTGGTGACGTCTTCAAAGAAGCCGCTGCCGTCGGCGTTGAGGCGATTGCGAAACAGGAAGTTCGGCGGGCCGTTCCGCGCGTCGAAGTACGGCACGGGATAGCGGAACTGGGCCTCGGATTGAAAGAAGCTGTAAGTGCAAAGATAGAGATCGAGCTTGCCATCTTTATCGTAGTCAGCGGCGGCCATGCCTGTGAATCCGCCTTGGGGCGGCGTCGCGAAATGGAACGCGTTGGGGGCGATCGAGAACTTACCTTGGCCGTCGTTGAGAAAGAGAACGGGGCCAGTGCCGCAGAGGACGATGAGATCCTGGCGGCCCAGATTGCGGAGGTCGAGGAAGAGGGCGGCCGAGGTGTCGTCGAGCAAGTCAACCCCGGAGGAGGCGGAGATGTCTTCGAGCGCGGCCTGGTGCCATCGATAGAGGCGATTGGGAAGGCCGGAAGGCTGGCAGACATAGATTTCGTCGCGGCCGTCGTTATCGATGTCACCGACGGCGATGCCGTTGTTGCCATAGATGTCGATGCCGGTGGCGGGGTCCAGGCGAGCGATCCAATACGGGATGCCCTTCGAAAGCTGGTCGGAGTGGAGAACCGTGCCGGTGACATCGGCGAAGCGGCCGTCGCGGCGGGGCGGGGGAGCGGGCATGACGGGATCGGGAGGGAACTCGTCACTCTTTTCGATGAGCGGAATGTAGGGCAGGTAGGGCGGATTGTTGCGGTAAGTAACGGTTTCGGCGGTAGCCAGCGGGGCGAGAATCGAGAGCGCCAGGAGTTCGCGACGGGTCACTGCATGCCCCCTTTCGGCGCGGCGAGAAGACGCTGATGCACCAGGCGTTCACGCGCCGCCAAGGCGGGCTTTTGAAGGCGATCATAAAGGCGCGCGAGCCGATAGTGGGACTCCGGAACGGCCGCGTTGAGTGCGATGGACTTTTCGTAGAAGCGCACGGCGGCGGGGTAGTCGCGCTGGCGTTCGAGGAGTTGAGCGAGTTCGAAAGGGAACTCCCAGACGGTGGCATCGCGACGGATGGCTTCGAGCAGCAGTGGCTTCGTTTCGTTGTCGTCGGCATTTGAGGCTTGCCTCGCGCGGGCGACGACGAAGGGTGCGAAGCCATTTGTGGGTTCGTTTTCAAGCCAGGTTTCGGCGGCCGCGCGGAGGGCGGGAACGCGGTCGGGCAGTTGGTCGATCATGCGGGCCATGAAGATGTACGGTTGCGGCACAGAGGGGGCAAGGTCGATGACGCGGAAGAGGCTGGTGGCGGCCTCGGCAAAACGGCGCTGGGTATACAGGGCGACGCCGTAGGCGAGTTCGAGCTGCGGGCTCTTGTCGAATTTCTGGCGCGCTTCGGCGAGAAAGGTCGCGGCGTCGTTGAAACGGGCGAGGCGGAGCAGTGCCTGGCCGAAGGCGGCGTGGGTGGGTTCGTCGTAGGGGAGCAGGAGCAGCAGCGCTTGATACTGGGCAACGGCTTCGTCGGGTTTGGCGGTGGCTTCGTAGGACCGGGCGAGAAGCAGGCGGAGTTCCGGGCGATCTTCGCGCGCGAGGGCTTGGCGGCCGAAGGCGATGGCTTGCGGATGGTCGGCGACTTCGGCGAACAATAGGGCCGCGCGGAGGGCGGCGGCGGAGTCAGCGTCGGGAGATTGGGCGTAGCGGCCTTCCCAAAGCGCCGCGAGTTTTCGTTGCTGCGCGACCGCGAAATAGAGAGCCAGCGAGTGTTGCACGGAGGGGTTGGAGGGGGCGAGTTGTTCGGCTTGACGAGCGGCCGCGGCGGCGCGTTGTGGGAGCTTGAGGTGCAGGTAGATTCGGGCTAGGAGAGCGGCGGCGGGACCGGAGAGCGGGCGGGATTCTAGTTTGATGCGTGCTTCGGCGAAGCGCCCGGAATCGAAGGCGGCTTGCGCGTCAGCGAGATGGTCGATCGCAAAGAAGAGCATGGACAAAAAGAAGCGGCCGCTTCGCCCAGGATACTGCATGGCTGGGGAAGCGGCCGCGGGGTTGCGGTTTTGGCCTAGAACATCAAGCGAAGCGCGAACTGCGTGCGCCGCTGGGTTCCTTGCTGGGTGCCGGTGATACGGCCGAAGTTCGGGTCGCCCTGGGTGTTGTTGGGGCGATCGTACTGCGGAGTATTGGCGATGTTAAACGCTTCGGCACGGAATTGAACTTTCACTCGTTCCGTGAGGTTGACGCCCTTGAACAACGATAGGTCCATATACTTCTGACCGGGCGCGTTGTTGCTCTGGATCCCAAGGTTGCCATTGGTTCCCGGAGCGGGCTTGGTTACGGCGGAGGTATCGAACCACTGATCCGCAGAACGGCCAGCCGACGGAGCATTCTTCGGATCGCCGCTGCCGACTACATCCGGGGTGCATCCGTTAAAGGTACCGACGCAGTTGTTGGTGCCGAGCGTGAAGGGCGACCCAGTCCTCAGGGTCAGAATGCCATTCACCTGCCAGCCGCCAATGACGTTGTCGACCAATTTGCTAGCGCTGCCCAGCAGCATCTTGCCCTTGCCGATTGGCAGGTCATAGAGGAAGCTGGAGGTCATGCTGTGACGAATGTCCCACGCCGCACTGGAGTAATCCAGAGAGTAGTTGCGGGGGTTTTTGGTGGTGAAGCCCGCCGAGCCGCTCAGGGTGGTTCCCGAAGTTGCCAGGGCATGGCCGTAGGTGTAAGCGACCAAGTACTGGAGCCCGTTCGAGAAGCGCTTTTCCCACTTACCCGTTAGACCAGCATAGTTGCCGAAACCAAAGGTGCCGGTGTAGTTCACCCCGTTAATGTTCGGAATGGGGCGCAGATTGTTGCGGTTGAGGTCCGGACGCGGATCGTTGTACGGCGCGTTGGGATCAGAGAAATGCAACTGATGCGCTTGGCGGTTGCCGACGTAAGCCAGTTCAAACGCGTTGCCGCCACGGAACTCGCGTTGAGCGGAGAAGTTCCACTTGTGCACGAGCGGGTTGCGGAAATTCTGCGCGACCGAGCGGAAGCTGACCGGTGCGTTCAAACCAGAGAACACATTCAGCGGGAAGCCGTTCTGCACGCCCCGGAAAAACGCGTTCTGTTCATACGGGCCGATGTTGATCCGGTCCAAGTTGGTGGTCTGGTTGAACGGCACACCTTCACCGCGGTTCGGGTTGCCGCCTTGGTTCTCCTCTCCACCGTAGAAGATGCCGTAGCCGGCGCGAATCACGGTTTTGGGAGTTAGGGTATAGGCGAAGCCGATGCGGGGAGCGATGCTGGTTTTATCCCAAGGGATGAGGTAGCTGCTGACTTCTCCGCGAGAGACTTTCACGTTTGGAAAGTCACGGCCGAAGTTAGGCGGCAGCGGGGCATCCTGGTCTTTGCCCTTCGGAATGAAGAGCGTCAACTTGTCGAAATCAAAGTTGGCTTGGCGACCGAACTTTTCGTCGATGGGCGAGAAGAGTTCATAACGGAGGCCATAGTTGATCGTCAACTTGGAACTGACCTTCCAGTCATCCTGGGCGTAGAAGGCCCAAGCGGACTTTTGGGAAGAGATGAAGTTCGAAGTTGAGATCTGGCCGCTGGTAACCCGACCGATCAGGAACGAGGCATACCCATCGCCGGTGTTGTTCCGGAGATTATCGATACCGTTCGGGAACGATGTTTCGTTGCGGTTAAAGTTCCAGTTTCCGTGCGGGCTGGGGAACTGGAAGAACGGGAACTTGATCGGGCGGAACTCCGCGCCGAACTTGATCGAGTGCTTGTTCTTTTGGATCGCGACGTTTTGGATAAAGTCCCAAACGTTGTTGTACTCTTTCGAGGGCAGCCAATCGGAAGCGCCGAAGCCGCTGTAGCGGTCGATGCTGGTGGAAGGCAGACCGCCGTTGAGCGGGCCGGTGGGGTTATAGCCGCCGATGCCAAACGCCTTGAACTGATCCGTTTGCGGATCGGCCTGGACGCGGCTGGTGACTAGGCGGCTGAACGCGGCGCGGGTTTCGGTGATGAAGCTGGGCGACCAAACGCGGGTGTAGCTCATCATGGCATTGCGGGCCAAATTCTGCGCCGTGTTGGAGTTGAAGTAGGTGGCATCCAGCGCTCCGGGCAGCGGCTGGCCGTTTACGAGGTTGTTATTCGACCAGCTCACGCTGCCGAAAATGCTGTCTTTGTCGCTGATGCGATGGTCAATCCGGATGTCTCCCTGTTTGGTTCCCGAGGTGCCGGAGGTAGTCGTGAAAAAGTTGTTCTGGGGGAAACCCGGAGCAACAGCCACGTTGGGATTCGGAAAGAGATTGACCAGCTTTTGCGAGACTGGGTCAATCCGGCTGGCGGGGATCCGGTTGCCGGCGAACGGAACGCGGCTGAGTCCGCTCGTGCCGTTCGGATAGGTGATGGTGCTCAGGGTGTTGGGGTCGTAAATCGTCCCTTCAACCGCACCGATACCCAGCGAATTTGGGATGGCCTTGTTATTGGCGGTTAGCCCGGAGAAATCGCCAGACCGCATCGCTACGGTGGGGATGGTAAAGAATCCGGAGGTGCCCAAGCCGGGAACCGCGCCGCCGGTGGAGCGAATTTCCGTGCCTTGATAATTTGCGAACCAGAACGTCCGATTCTTAATCAACGGGCCACCGACGGCGGCACCGAACTGATTCTGTTTGAACGGCCCACGCTTGGCCCCGGACTTATTGTTCTCCCAGCGATTCGCGTTCATTTTATCGTTCTGCAGATATTCGAACAGCGAGCCGTGAAGCTGATTCGTTCCGCTCTTGATCGTGACGTTGACGACGCCGCCCGCACCGCGGCCATACTCGGCGTTATAGCCGTTGGTCATGACGCGCATTTCGCCGATCGCTTCGACGGACGGTCCAATGACAAACGAGGTTTGGTTCAGGAAGTCGATTACATTAACATTGTTGTCGACTCCATTCAGCAAGAAATTGTTCTGGCCGTTGGAGCGGACTCCGTTGGCGGAAAATCCACCACCGGTGGAATCCCGCGCCCCGGGTTCGTTCGGCACAACGCCGGGCGAAAGGCGGGCGAAGTAGGCGAAATTACGGGTGCCGCCCAGCGGAAGCTCGGAGACTTGTTTGGTGTCTACGCTCGCGCCGATGATGGTGGACTCGGTTTGCAACGCAGCGGCTTGGCTGCTGATTTCGACGCTCGTGGTGATTTCACCGACCTGAAGTTGGAACTCCACGCCGGTGCGGTCTCCCGCTGTGAGCGAGATGTTCCGACGGGTGGCTTTCTTGAACCCCGTCGCTTCGACGGAGACGGTGTAAATGCCCGGCTTGAGGGCCGGACGCGCGAATTCTCCACCGGAGGCGGAGACTAGATCGTATTTGAGGCCGGTTGCCTCTTCGGAGATGACTACTTTGGCGTTCGGTACGGCAGCCCCAGTGGGGTCGGTTACAGTGCCTACGAGGGTAGCCAGATCGCGCTGTGCAAACAAAGACGCAGCGAGAATCGTGGCAAGAATACTACATCGCAACAAGGCAGACAGACTCATTATTGGTTAAAGATCCTTTAATTCCTGAAGAACTTCGCCTCGTACTGAGGCGTCGTTAGCATATCATGGCCTTCAGAGGTCTACCATGATGCAAAAGTTAATGATTGGGTGGTTCGCTTGCGTTTGCATCGCTGTGATGGGAGCGGCAACGGAGACGGTTCGGTGGGTGGATGTCGCCAAAGAGTGGGGTTTGACGGCCGAGAATACGTTTGGAGGGAGGGAGCGGAAGGACTATATCGTGGAAACGACCGGGAACGGGGTTGCGGTTTTCGACGCCGACCAGGACGGGGACGAAGATGTTTTGCTGTTGAATGGAACAACGATCGAGGGGCCGGGAAACGGGCAGCCTCGATTGCCGGTTTTGTACCTCAACGACGGGAAGGGGCAGTTGACGGCGGTAGGCGGATTCACGACCGAGGGGTGGGCGCAAGGAGTGTGCGGCGGAGACTTTGATAACGACGGAAAAATTGATTTAGTAATCGCTTATTATGGGCATAATCGGCTATATCGCAATGTGGGGGGCGGTCGATTTGAAGAGGCAACGGGAAAGGTTGGCTTGCCGGAGACCGGTACGCGGTTCGGATCTGGATGCACGTTCCTGGACTACGACCACGATGGTCGGTTGGACCTTTTCGTGGCCAACTACGTAGGACTCAATTTGGCGACGACGCCGCGTCCTGGCAAGGGTGAGTACTGCATATGGAAGGAGATTCCGGTGATGTGCGGACCGCGCGGGTTGCCCCTTGCTTTTAACGTGCTCTATCACCAGGAGGCGAATGGGAGATTCCGGGATGTCTCGTCGTCGGCGGGTATCTTGAAGCCGGGGGGGCGCTACGGTTTGCAGCCAGTCAGCGTCGACTTCGACAACGATGGGTGGCCCGATATTTTCGTCGCGTGCGACATGACGCCGAGCCTGTTGTATCGGAACCGAGGCAACGGGACCTTTGAGGAAAGAGGCGTCGAAGCGGGGGTGGCGTTCAATGCGGATGGACGGCTGCAGGCGGGCATGGGCGTGGCCGTGGGGGACTTCAACAACGACGGTTTCATGGATATCGCGAAGACAAACTTTTCTGGCGACCTGACCTCGCTGTTTTTGAATGAGGACGGGAAGTTCTTTTCTGATGTGGCTGGCCCGGCGAAGTTGGGAGTGCGGCAACTGTTGGGATGGGGGATCGTCTTCGTAGACGCCGATGAGGACGGATGGAAAGATCTTCTCTTGGTGAACGGTCATGTGTATCCGGAGGTGGAAAAG